>JBBTTQ010000158.1:0-17531 GCA_038064175.1 Patescibacteria group bacterium | reverse complement strand
ATTGAACTTGCTCCCATACACGCCCCCGCGCATTTCCAGCTGGCGAAGTTGTATCTGAAAGTGGGGCGCAGAGATGATGCCCGGAGCACATACCAAGCACTCCTCGGGATTGATGAAAGTTATCGAGGGAAATCCGCCGAACTGGACGCGCTTTGATATTGAATGGGGGCGCGGGAAGCCCACTTGGAGGTTTTTCATGCCTCTTCTTATCGCCCAGCGCAGGTTGTTTACCCGTCCGAAGCCCTGGCGTAGGCGGGCCTACCTGCGCGTCAGCTTCACAAGCCTGGAATGAATTTCGTTAAAGCCGTAAACGCCGTGAGCACGCCCTCCATAATCCCTCCGATCCAGCTGGAGAGAATCGAGAACTGCATGAAACGTTCCGCGACGAGCAGGAACAGCAAGAGGTATGGCCCGAAGCGCATGAAATCTTCGTACTGTTCTTCGTAACGATACGCGATGAACATCTGAAGCACTTTGGATCCGTCGAGCGGAGCGATGGGAAGAAGGTTGAACGCCATGAGCCCCAAATTGACGAAGACCGAACTCAAAAGAAATTGTGAAAGGAAGTTCTGAAACACTCCGCCGGATCCCGAGAAAAAATTGAACAGAGAGTCGGGCTCCAGCGTAGTCCCGGTGAAGCGAAGCCCGAGGAAGGCAAGGAATGCGAGGACAAGATTACTCAAAGGACCTGCGATCGCAGTGATCGCCATATCGCGTTTGGGACGACGGAAGTAGCGGTGATCGACGGGAACGGGCTTGCCCCAACCGAACCCGACTGTGAGGAAGAGGATGGTACCGATGGGGTCCAGGTGCGAGATGGGATTTAAGGTCAGCCGCCCCGATTCTCTGGCTGTAGAATCGCCCAAGCGATCAGCAGCCACAGCGTGTGCCCACTCGTGCACCGAGAGGGCGATCAGGATGCTTAAGATGAAGATGGGATTCAGGAAGCCCATGTGAACAGTGTAGCAATATTTCCTGAAAATTCTGCACTCTGGAAGGGGGGTTCGTTTGTTCGTTTCTTGGTTTTTTCGTCCAAAACAAGAAACGAGTCAACGAAAAAACGTGATTCCCTGCGGAAACAGGAGTTGACCAACAGAAGAAGAATGGCTACAGTCTCGCCTCATGACCCGTATGTGCGTCAAAACCGGCCGCAAGACTTCGTTTGGCAACACGCGAAGCCACTCCATGCGCCACACCCGCAGAACCTGGAAGGTCAACCTCCAGAAGAAGCGCGTTTTTGATCCCGCGACCGGGAGCTACAAAACCCTGCGCGTGTCAACGCGATACCTGCGCACTCTTGCGAAAAGGCTCCAGTTAGGAAAACTTGCGTAAACCTCCATGGAACAGTGATGAATAATTTCGCCCTGAGCTTTGTCGAAGGGCCAAGAGATTGCAGCAGGGAAAGCTCGCCTGACGGTCCCGTTACTGGCGAGCTCGTTCATCGGCGCGGCTCGTCAGAGTGACGCGATGTTCTTTCTCATGTTCTTGATCTCTCCCCGCTTCTTCTTTGCAACAAACATTTTCTCCTTTGCCTTTCTGCCCCTGCGCGCTTTCTGTTTCCGGATCCTAAACTGCTCCTGCGCGCGCTTCGATTCCTTGCCCTTCATCTTCTCCTCGATCTTCTCGATGAGGAGTTTCCAAGCCCGCTGTCTGTTTTTGTGCTGCTCTCGGAATTCCTGCACACGGACGGTGACGCCGCTCGGAGGATGCGACAGCTCCACGCAACTCGAGGTCTTGTTGATTTTCTGCCCTCCGTGACCGCTGCCTCGCACGAACCGCTCCTTCACGTCTTTGGGATTGATCTTGAGTTCCTGAGCCAACGCGAGAGTTTTCTCCGGGAGAGGCACGGGAAATTTCGGCGCGGCGGGGAGTGACGCCTTGAGTGAGTCATGAGAATCCACAAACCGGCTGCAAAGATCGCTCAACATGGAGAGGTGATACGTGAGGAAAAAGTCCCTGTTTTTGATTCCTTCGTGCAGGAAGAAATCCCACACGGCGAAGAGGGCGGCCATCAGAAAATATTCTGTGAACTGCGAATGATCTTTCTTCGAAATCCCGTACCATCCGACAAGTCGCCGGAAATCTTCTTCCTTAAAGATGAAAGCAGGAAGACGATAATCATTCATGCTGGCGGAAACCGTGAGGCCGAGATCTTCATACGGATGACCGATCCGGCAGAAATCAAAATCAATGAGCCCTATGATGTTGCCCCGGTCATTCACGATGACATTTCCGTGATGAAAATCGCCGTGGACGAAGCAGAGATCTTCGGGAGAGAGTTTCAATCGCGCCTGCTCCACGCGATCGATGGCGAGAGCGATGCGCGACAGAGCATGCGGCGAAACAAGATGTCTCACTTCCACGAGCTCCGCTCTTCGTTCATTCGTGAACATTGTGAGATTGATGTGCTCATGTAAGCCGAGATTCTTCGTCTTTTCATGCAACAAACGAAGCGCCGTGAATACGGACTTTGTCTCAGCATCGGTTGCATCGGTGATGGATTGCCATTTCCCGAGCACTCGACCCGGAATATGGCGCGCGAGCGTCCAGTACGTATCCGCGAGATCCAGGAACGGATGGCCGTCTTTGGTGGAAAGAGGCAGAGGTAAGGCAAAGGGCACCTTGTCTTTGATAGCGAGGAGGAGAACATTTTCACGGTAAATTTTTTCACGCTGGGCATCCGTTCGCTGGCGCCCCTTGAGCACATACGTCTCATTCAGAATAAACACGGTGTCCAAAAAGGCATGCTCCGGCTGCTCGACCTTTTGAAAGGTTATGTCAAAGGCCTTTGCGATATCCTGCAGAGGAAATGCGGTTGCCACGGCAGTAGCTTACGCTTTTTCCAGACGGAAGTAGCCCATGCGAAAGCGGAGTCCCGGAAGGAGGTTGATGTAGACGGCTCCTATGAATTGCTCCGGTGCGACACTGACGATCTCATCAACGATGAATCGAAGCCATAGTGGGTTACCCGGTTGATCGTAATCGATCCTGAGCACCTGCAGGTCGCCGCGAAGGCTTTTTGCCGGGAAAAACCTGAAAGCATATTTTTCCTCAGACTTCCCATCGCCTTCGAACAAGTTGATACCTGTTCTATCGCCATTGAATTTCTTCCCTTTCCAAGAAACTTCACCGAGTTCTTCGACTGAACCGTGGTACAGGCCTTTTGGCATTTCTAGAGGGACAGTTCCCACTGCAAAGAACTCATATTTGGGACTCCTTCCCGTCTTCCACGTACGAAAAAAACCGTACGCAAGGGCAAGAAGGAGAACAAGGAGCAGGATTTTCAGAATGATTTTCATACGTACCATCATACGACCATTGTACGTCGTCATGCCCACTTTTAGGCTTTCTGAAATTATGTCATAATTTGCGTCCTTGGAGAGGTCGCATAGTGGCCTAGTGCGCGCGCTTGGAAAGCGCGTAGACCTGAAAGGGTCTCGGGGGTTCGAATCCCCCCCTCTCCGCCATGATGTTTTGGGCCTAATGGACCCACTTACATGGGGGAAGCTGCGGTTCGGGGGTGACCTACCCACCTCCTTCGAAGAATAAATGTCGATTAACTTTCTCACCCATCCGGCGACTCAATCGAACCTACTAATAAACATAGCTGTCATTCTCGTTCTCGATTTACTGGTACTGAGATTTGTTATCAATTTCAAGTGGCTGAGAAAAGGAAAGAGATTGGAAGGAATTGTGCTTTGGTGTGAATACCTGGGCGCAGCAATCATCGGTGCATCAGCCATTCCGAATCCCTTCATGCAGTTGGGTGGCCTATCCCCATTGGTACAAAGGTTTGATCCCTTTTGGGGTGTCCAGCTTGTAAACATCGCTTTCTATATAAAATGGACCTTATTAATGGAACACAAAACAAGCCCTCGTAGCAAAAGAAAGTAGAGATTATTTCACCAATGCATCTCCGAGTTTCTCACTGGCATACTGATAAATTTTCTCAATATCATCCGCTTTTAAACTTCCAAATTGATGTGCAGTTTCAAAACGAGGGTCACGTTCTAGTCTATCGCGGTAGTCAGGAAGCTCGCCGCCCGTTTTCATCGCTCTAATCCACTGCACGGTGCCGGGATAAAGTGCGTTGATATTCAGCGCTACGGAGCCATCTGGGATCATTCCTTCATCGACCAATTGAGCTACAACATCAATTGTATGCCGCCTGTCCTCCTCCGCTTCTCCAAGTCCAAATTGCAATGAGGTGCCAACGCGGACGTTGTTCTTTTTGCACCAAGAAGCAACACGTCTGAATCTTTCTGTCCAAGGTTCGTCACCTCCATCCTGCAATACAGGTAATTCCAAAGAGCGTGTCTTTTCTGCTTTCTGGATATGGCTTTTTTCCGCAGATGCTTGCTCAAATCCGAAATAAATATATGAACATCCTGCCTTCGCCATTTTAGCAACAAGTTGTTCATTCAAGTCATTGATGGTGGTCTGGCATCCCCATTCAACTCCCATTTTTTGTTGGATCATAAGATCAAGAAGTTCACCTGTCGTTGTTGGGCTTTGGGTGAATGTACTGTCATCGAAGAACACTGCTTCGTATCCTTGCTGTTTCAACGAGCGGAGTTCTTTGGCGACGTTCGCAGGCGAACGAGATTGCAGCTTTGGCACACCCTGTAAAACAGAGTCAGCCGATTCACAGCAAAACTCGCAACTATATTTGCAACCTATGCCAGCCATGACCTGCACCGTCTTCTTGTAATCGAAAACGGGGAAACGGTTTTCGTGAGTGAGCCTTCTCCGGTCAATATATGGCAACTTATCCCGATCCAGCGCATGTCCATTCAGCGGTAAATCCTCAACACGAGCAGCCGTATGATCGTAGAAAGACAAGAAGCCACTGCCCTGTACTTCTGCGATTCGATTCTTTTGCTCCATGACTTTGCCTTTCAATTCTTGCTGGCTTGCGCCGGGATTATCTGCAATGATTTTCATAAGCTCGACGAGAATGCATGGCGCATCCCCGCTTATAACAAAGTCGATCCACTCGCGTTCATCCGGATTTGCGAGCGTCCGCAACCTGTCCATCTGTTCCAACTGTTCATCTTCGAGTGCAAAGACTTCTGAACCTTTGCCACGCAATGCGCCTGTTTTCGCACGTTCAGATGCCCTCTTGTATCCAGTGGGATGGATATTATCTTCGTGCGATCCGCCAATGATAACAACGGAATTAGGAGAATGTTCCTTCACAAGTTTCGCAATCCGAAGTGCATAGTGGTGTCCTTCTGAAATATTGCTGATACCGACAACACGGGGCTCATATTGTTTCAAATGTTCAATAAGAGAGCGCTCAAATTGTTCGTTGTAGACAGGCGGATTCATCATTGCGGTTATCTTCGGAACACGCTCTGTGCTCGGGAATTCATCGAGCCGCAATTGCCTGTCGAGAAGTGCAGTCGCGTAGAGGAGAGGCGTGGGTTCGCCGGGAAAGGTCGCGTTTACTTTCGATTCGATATGCGGAGCGCTAATCCAGAGAACAGGGAAATGCTTGGCTGTCTCGTAAGCAAGTCGTCGCTGCTCTTGCCAGCCCCAATCCGCACGAGTATCGAAGATCGTCTTTTTTTGTAGGTCAGACTGCAATAAGCGAGTCTTATTGATCACTCTTTCTTCTCGTATTCTTGCCGTCGGAGAGATGGTATGCGGGTCTTCGCCATCATCAGGATAAAGTCTCCAATCACGTTCCTCTGGTGTGAGTCTTGCCAATAGACCATTACGATGAACCGCCTGTTTTGAGATTTCCGGCGCTGCTATCCAAAGTTTCTGTGACCCAACCCGCACAAATTCTCTTCCATCTCTGCGAATGAGAATGTGCCGAAGGGTCTCCATGAATCTATCAATATCCACCGTCGTTGTCTCAGCACTGAACGACACGCGAAAAAGTGAGGCCTGTGCGCTGAGTCGATCAAACGCAATACAGGAACAGAAAGCGCCTGCCTCAGTAAGCTCTTGCCATATTTGCTCTTCACGCCCGCCTGTGAGTGATCCTTGAAAATAAAATGAAAGGATGAAACTTGTGGGAGTGCCAATAGCCACTTCACCTGCCTGACCGCCTCCTCGATCTACTGTCGATAGACCACTAGCTTTCAGTTCTGCGTTGAGCCAGTCGATTTTCTTGGAAAAGTATTTCCGCAATTTCCATCTGTGTTTATCGAGAGCAGAAAAGTCATTCGGACTTCGACGAGCAAACGGCAGCGAATCGATTGTGGAATTGAAAGCATGTAGATCGGCGTAAGAGAGACTGTCTGATACATTACCTTCCACTCCAAAACCTTCTTCGGCCATTCCTTTGAGCAAAATCTGCTGGTCTTCTGGCCTCAGTTTGGACAGTTCTTTGACGCGTTCTTGCATATCTTTTCTACGAGGATCGAAAGCGAGTATTCCAATCGGGGGGCTTCCCAGTGTCTTGTACGTCGTGAACGCATACGCATCTGCGCCTGTTGTCTGAAAATCTACTTTTGGGAGATTACCCACGGCCTGACTTCCATCCACTACTATGAAAATATCTGGTTCCTGCGGGTTCTTCTTTCGCTTGATCTGACGCGCCCACTTACAAATTTTTGCAACAGGCACTTCTTTACCCGTTGATCGCAGCACATGACTGAAAAACAGAAGGCTCGTCTTATCTCCAATTGCACGTTCAAGTGATTCGTACAATTGATCATCAGTCTCTAGTTCAAACCTCGCAATTTTATTGTCTCTCTTGTGCTCTTCCATTGGCGGATACGCGGGGCCACGGGCTGAGTACCATGTAGGATAAGCAGCGAATCTATCCGTGCGATAAGGATTGCCATTGTCTCTGTTATATTGAAAGGCTTGGTAAGTAGATGCATTCTCTGCATTAGACACGGCTATTGCTCCGTCCTTTACGCCTGCGAGATAGTACGTCAGCCCAATGACTTCCGTTGTGTTTCGTCCAAATATGACACCTCTTTGATCGGGCAGATTGATGAGTTCGGCAGCATTTTTTCTCGCCCTTCCCTCAATCTCTAGCTTCTCTCGATCTGATAGTTTCCCTTTCTGCTCCTTTGCAAAAACTATTCTGCCTGCTTCTTGTATTTCTCTTTTGGGAACAGAAATCGAGGCTGCGTTCAAATAGGCGACATCCGGTATTTGCTCGTTGCAGACTAGCTGATAGAAATCAGGATCGACGTAATGGGAACGACTGAGTGTCCCCTGACCTTGTGCGTTGAGGAGGGCGACTGCATTTCCTCGTGTTTCCCCTAGATTGCGTTGAACAATTATCTCTAGTTCACGCCTATGCCACTCATCTACGAAGTCAAAAGCAGACTCTCCGTAGTGATTTGCCCCTGGGTGAATCCTGAATTTCATAGGAAAGTATATTATACCTTGTTATGAGTAAAATTGCCAGTAATACGCGATTCTCAGGCTTATGACAATCTGACCTTTCCATCTGCTAGAACAAGCTGGGTTTTCAGACATCCAAGAACTTCTCTCTTTGCTTCGGTCGTTCCATTCTTCAGGACGTACTTTGCATATCCCCGTACATCCATCTTGGGAATCTTGATCGACTGATCCATGCCGAGAACGTCAGCGGTAAACTTGTTCATGCGTCCTACCTCAGTTTCCAGTTTTTTCTTCATCCCCGTTTTGTCGAGGTCAATCTGGTCAATGAGAACGAGCAGTTGCGCCAGCAATTCATCCTCCCGCACATATGGCTGCTTGATCGTGGATGCGCGGATGGGATCGATAACGATTCTGCCCTTGTTGCGATCGAGACTCCGCTCGTTCAAGTAGCCAACAAGAATGGTCTTTGGTGTATTTTCTAGAAGGGTTGCAATGGGAATCATATGAGACAGTAGGGTATGTCACATCAATGCCGGAACGATCCGCAAAGACCAGGCAAAAAGATGCTGAATTGGACACTCCGAGACACCCACTCAGTAGGGTCTTATTTGTGTCAAACGTATTGAGAATTTTCGCCCCTCCAAAGGTCATTCAAAAAGTTCTCGACGTACTGTAACATTTGTCACATTCATCCACTGCGATGGCTCTCCGTGACTTGAGCAAACATCTCCGGCGTCTTCCCCAGAAGCAACTGATTAAAGAACTGATACGCGCCTACAGGCAGTATCCGAATGTCCGGGAATACTACGATCAACTTCTTGAACCGGGAGCGGAGGAGCGGCTGCTGCCGAAGTACAAGCGTATCATCAGAGACGAATTTTTTCCATCGAAAGGGGACGGGAAGCTCCGATTTTCCATGGCGACGAACGGCGTTCGTCAATTTCGCAAGCTTCGCGTTTCTCCGGCAAGCATCGCCGATCTGCTTCTTTCTTATGCTGAGAATGGCGTTGAGTTCACAATGGAGTACGGCGATATTGATGAACGTTTCTACGAAACGATCGAAAACAAGTACGACGACGCACTGGCATTCATGAAGGAACAGGACTTGCTTCCATCATTCAGAGAACGTGCACGGAAACTTGTGGACGATACGCAGGGTGTGGGCTGGGGATTCCATGACCAGATGGAGTACCTCTTCGAAAAGTACTACGAATAATCGGACAAGGCGGCTGTTCTATTCACCTTCGTTCCGCCGGAACTCATCCTCTCTTCTCCCACTCCGCGAACATCCAGTCGAATTCCTCCGGGAATTTCTTGGTCTCGCAGTCAAACCAGTCGGTGATTTTTCTGCTGTCCCATGCACGGTCCGACATCGGACCGTTCTGCACAAAAAATGGCGCATCCCACGTCTTATGGGGCAACCCCAATCGGATCGCGAGGAGCTCGTAGCGGATGCCCTGGTTGTCCCCGGGATTCATGTGGAGAATGCGGCGGAGAATCATTGCCGCGTGGTTGGGCTGTTCAAACTTCCAGAGCAGCCACGCGTAATGATGGAGCGCACGCATGAGAGGCCGGTTCTCGAACCATGCCCACTGCATGATTACCGGCCAGTCGCCGTTGCGGTCAGCGATGCGCTGGACGGCGAGCGTGTACGCGAACGTTGCGATGGAGAATGCCTCCTTGTGATCGCCGTTCGCTAACGCTGAGTGCGAAAGCTCGACATACGGTGCCAGAAAATCCGGCGCCTCGTCCTGGATGGCAGTAAATTCGTCCCCATCCTTCTTCGTCCGCATTCCGCGTTCAAGCAGCTCGTACCACCGGACACCGATCGCAGGATCACACTTGTCGCAGAATTCCACAATACGCTTGCGACGATGTGGATTAGGTGGAAAGAGCGTCTTGTGGAGAATCTCCGAATTATTTGCGACGGCAGGATTGAGGCCGAGTTTCCAAGCGTTCTGACGCTTCCTGGATCTACGTGAAGATGACAATCGCTTACCTGTGCTCATGGTGAGGGTAGAATTCTGTGGAATTCTACCGCCATGATCGTCCCCGGAAAAGAGATCGGAACAGCCGCAATTGGTCAGAAGTACAAGACATCTTCTTGTTTGGAATTGTCCGCTTTTTCAAGGATCTCGGTATATCGAACACAGCGAACAAGCCGCAGAGTGTCATACGGAACTTTGCCGCCGAGAGCATCGAACACCGGTTTCAGCAAATCATGACCGCAGTTCTCAAATGCATCACTGATCTGCTGTCGCTCAGCAATGTTCGATGTGAAGTACTGAAGGTCGAATTTCGCACCACAGGCGATAAGTTTCTCAATATACAGAACGATGCGCTCAGGTTTGACACCGCATTGTTCGGCAATGTTCGCGAGGCTCACCTTTTCCTTGATAAGTCGTACGATTCTTTGTGCTCGCTGCTGCCGCACGAACCCCACTTTTTGTCTTTCGTTGGGTGGTTCCTGTTTCGTACTCGGAGGAACAAAGAGCGGACGAGGAATATATTTCAGCGTCGTGCCAGAGAGCATGGATACTTCATCGATGATCACGCAGCAGGCACGGTTGAGCCTGTTGATGAGTTTCCCGCTCCTGAGCGCCCGCACAACCGTTGCATCAAGCCCACCTTCCAGAATTCCCAAGCCGAAGAAGCTATGGAATGTCCTCCCTCGGACGAGGACAGCGGCAGCTCCGGTACTCGCAACGATGGGGAAGCTTTCTGAAGGCCTCCCTGCAAGATAACGCTGAAGTAAGAAGCTCTTACCAGTGCCGGCTGCGCCGGTGAGGAAGACGTTCCCTTGGCGCTCAAGCACATCGAGTCCCTTCGTTTGGCAACTCGTGAGCACAGCCTGATTTGAAGAAGTTTTGTCCATGGAATGGAGCGAATTTTAGCAGAATGTGAGATGGTTTTGTGCTATAATAGCTTCATGACGTTCGGAACAGGCACTCGGTTAAGGCAAATTTCTCCCATCCTCGAGAATGAGGATGCACGTCATCGGATGATTTTGCGATGTGTCGAGAACAACAGCGTTATTGAGGGTCTGCCTGCTTTCAGCAAAACAACGAAACAAGAATGCTTACAGGAACTCAAGAAGATCGCTTCGAAGCACTGAGTGTTGATGCAATGATTGCAATCATCGGTTCGTAGTTCTGGAGCATCGCAGCTTTTGCGGCTTCGATATAGCGATCTCGACCAATATCTGATGGATCGTAGATGAGGGCAAGGCGGCCTGTCTGCACGGCCAGCAAATCCGTGACGAGCTTAATTGTTCGGGCATTGCCTTCGCGGAAAGGATGAATGGCGAGAAATTCCCCCTGGATATGACCGACCGCTTTGCAGAAGAGGTCGTCCGGCATGAGTAATGTCGCAGGGAACTTCACAAGCACATCACGTTCAAATGCGATCATCGCTTCGCCAAGGTAATCCGGAGGAGGCCAGGCGGTTCCTTCTTTACTGATCGATACGGTTCTCCATCGACCGGCCCACTCATACAGATCGCTGAAAATGCGGCCATGAATATGTTTGATCAAGTCTGATGAAATGGGAGTGTCGGACCTCATCTCGTGGAGAAGCAATTCGTATGCTCTGGCTAATGCCTTCTCTTCCTCGATAAAGAGCGTACGCAAATCAGCGATGTCCTTCTTGTTTTTCAGAATTGTCTGCTCCAAATTCATGTACTCATTCTCGCTGCCGCCGACTGAATACCGGGATGATGCCATGTTCGTACTATACCGACAGCAATAGGCAATTGCTCCTGATTTTGCCCAAATGAGACACCCCCTGTTGTACTGTCTCATTTGTCTCATTCGGATCCCGAAAGTACTGTTCGGATTGTTCGGTTTACCCCCTCAAAGTACTGTCCAATCCTGTCCAAGTCACCCCCTCAAAACCTCCGAAAATCGCCTGCGACCCACCCTTCTCAGCCTATCGACTTTGACCCCCTGAAAGGGTTCCGAAAATACCCGCTGGGTTGGGTTCTGGACTCACCCTCTCCGCCATTCTGCTCCGCGAGCTACGCAGAATGCGTTCTGAATATCAGGTCTGCGAAGCTTGCGAAGCAGACCCCACCCCTCTCCGCCAGAGACATTTATTCTCGGTTCAGCTCATCCGCCCGGACGGGCGGACCAACGGGCGGACCACCCATCGGCAACCAGTCCTTATTTTCTCTCCAACACGTTTGGGCCATTTTTATTCTCAATTCCGCGGTCGTATCAGCTGAGTCCAACAAGCGGAGACTCCCGCGTTCCACCGCCAGGACTTTTCCTTGTAACTGATCAACCTGCTCTCTTGAAAATCCTGTGTACGGAGGGAGTTTAAATTTTTCAGGCATGCGGTAAGTATACACCGACAAACCATAGGAGAGGATGTCCTCTCCTATGGAGATTTTCCTTTCACGCTATTTCACATTGCAGGCGTCACACTTTGTGACGCAACATTTCGTCTGATACGCCCAAACCGCCAGGGTAACGGAAAGGGCCAGAAGCGAGAGAGACCCGCTGGTGGTGCCGAAGACGAGGCCGCTCGAAAGAACGTGCGACTTGTAGACGCCCATGACGGCGGCAACGGCGGCGACGAAGAGAAGAATCGCGACGACGACGTGGAGCGCGAGACAGACGCCGAGGTGCGAGGCTTTTTT
This sequence comes from Patescibacteria group bacterium, assembly GCA_038064175.1. Classification (GTDB taxonomy): domain Bacteria; phylum Patescibacteriota; class Gracilibacteria; order Peribacterales; family Peribacteraceae; genus 2-02-FULL-52-16. Next base: position 5,578 of record JBBTTQ010000158.1, on the reverse strand, counting down.
CTTGAACATAGGAAAAAGCGGTAAGGATATTGCAGTGGAGACTACTCGCCAAATTCCGGTTTATCAAGAAAAGGACTTTACGGGAACGGCGACAAAGGACGACGGACGAGGGAATTCTCCTCTGTCCTCTGTCCGTTGTCCTTCTTCAGAAGTTGCTCCATACTCTTCCCATGAAAATATCTCTGGACTGGCTGTCGGATTTCGTTACATTCACCGAGTGTGATCCCGAGAAGATCGCAAAAGCGATCACGGCGCACACCGCGGAAGTGGATGACGTGGGGGAACAGGGGGCACTGCTTAAGCATTGTGTTGTGGGCAAAGTTCTTTCAATGAGTAAGCACCCGAATGCAGATCGTTTGTCCCTGTGCGAAGTGAAAACGGACAAGGGAACGAAGAAAGTTGTCTGTGGCGGTTCGAATCTGAGAGTCGGCATGAAGGTGGCCTTCGCACACGCCGGTGCGAGAGTGCGATGGCATGGAACGGAGATGGTGACACTGGAAAAAACGAAGATTCGCGGGGAGGAGAGCGAAGGAATGATCTGTACCGCCGAGGAGCTGGATCTCACTGCTGAGTTTCCCGCATCTCGCGAACGAGTTTTGATTGATCTCGGGGACGATGATGCGGAAGTCGGGACTCCCCTGCGGGCATTCCTGGGTCTGACCGACACGATCTTCCATATCGATAACCACGCCATCACCCACCGCGCGGATTTGTTCTCCCACATCGGTTTCGCCCGCGAATGTGTGGCCATCAATCTTGCCGTATGGAAGAAATCGAAAAAGAAGTCTGCACCCAAATTCCCCAAAGATGCTCTCCCATTCCATGTGCATGTGGAAAATCCCCGCTTGATGCCGCGCTACTGCGCGACACTCGTACAGATTGAGAAACTTGGGAAAACACCCGAATGGATGAAGAATCGCCTCATCGCTACGGGGTGGAGACCGGTCAATCTTCCTGTGGACATCACGAACTACGTCCTCATGGAGATCGGCGTCCCGCTTCACAGCTTTGACGCAGATGATATCAAAGGAAATGTTGTGATGAATGCCGCCAAAGAGGGAGAGCGAATCACAACGCTTGATAAGACTGAATTGAAATTACCCGCAGGTGCCTTGGTTCTCCGGGACGACCTCGGAGTTTTCGATCTCCTCGGCATCATGGGAGGGCTCCGCAGCAGTACCAAACAAACGACACGAAGCCTCTATCTGCACAGCGCCAGCCTGGACCCCGTCTCCATCCGGAGAACGGTGATTGCCACAGGCCACAGGACGGATGCCGCGATGGTCTATGAAAAAGGCGTACCGCCCATGATCACGGAGCAGGGATTCTACCGGGCTCTGGAACTGTTCCTGGAGCTGATTCCAGGTGCCAAAGTGATTTCGAAGCTGGAGACGTACGGGAAGAACGGATCTCCGAAACCGATCGAGCTGTCGCACGAGAGGCTCACACGCATGCTCGGAGCGGACGTTCCCGCAAAAGAAGTGGAACGCATATTCAAAGACCTTGATTTCAATATCAAAGCGAAAAGCCACCCTTCGACAGGCTCAGGGCAAGATAAGCTAAAAGCTAAAAGCTACGTTATCACGCCTCCCCTCACCCGCTTGGGAGACATTAAAGGAGAACATGATCTGATCGAAGAAATCGGCCGCATGCACGGCTACGACGCCATCGCCCCCAAACTTCCGGAGGCCGGCATTGCTCCACCGAAGCACGATCCCAGACTGAACCAACTGCGCGACCAATTGCAGGACGAAGGAGCGGTCGAAATTCTCCCGCTCTCACTCCTTGGTTCAGGACTTCTCTCCAAGGCGGGAATGAATCCGAAGGAAGCGGTGGAAATCGAAAATCCCCTCGGTGAGGAATTGAGCCTGCTTCAGACGAGCACGTTCCCCGGGCTCTTGGAACATGCCGGTCGCAATCTGATTCACACGGAACACGGACTCAAAACATTCACGGTCGCACACGTCTTTGCAAAAGGAAAGCCGGAAATCACGCAGTGCGGAATCCTCGTCGCGGAAAAATCGGAAAGAGATTTGAAACATGAACCGTTTCTTCAGGTGAAAGAAATCCTCAAAACCGTGCTTGGGAAGATCGGCTATGGGTTCACGGTTTTAAAGAATGCAGACCGGCTTCCCTTTGCGCACCCCGCGCGATCGGCCGTCATCTCCGTCGCCGGGAAGAACGTGGGAACGGTCTTCGAGCTGCACCCGTCCGTGCAGCAGGCGTTTGATCTCCCGGGAAGAGCGGCGGCTGTGCTCCTGAATTGGTCGGCCCTGCAGGTGATTCCCGCGGCTCCAAACATCGCAAAAGCCATCCCGGAATTCCCGGGAATTTCCTACGACGTGACGATCCCGATGGACCAGAAAAAGGAAGCGGGAACACTGATCGCAAAAATGCAGGGTGCCTCCGAATTCCTAGAAAACGTGGAGGTCGTGGATCTCTATTCGCCGAATCCCAGGAGCGCGATGTATCAGCTGACGCTCCGCTTCACCTATCGGGCAAAAGACCGGACCTTGACCGAGAATGAAGTACAGAAAATTCATGAGAAAATTCTCGCGTCCACAAGGTAATAGAAGAAAACGAAGCAATGCAGGAATAGAGGAATCTTCTATTGCTTCTATTCCCTCTATTTCTTCTCTTTTCTTCATTCTTGCTTCATAATTCCTGTCCATGTCCATTGTCACACGCACCGGCGACTCAGGCACGACCGGCCTCTTCGGCGGCGGGAGGGTTTCAAAGTCGGCAGCGCGGCTGCATGCATACGGCACGGTCGATGAGCTCAATGCCGTCATTGGCGCGATCCTCACCGGCGGCGCTGTTTCGTCTGAAGAGCGAAAGCACCTGGAACGCGTGCAGCATCTCCTCTTCCGATTGGGAGCGGATCTCGCAACGCCGCTCTCTGTCCCTGTGAAGATCGACCGCATCGGCAAAGAGCACATCGACGAAGTGGAACGATGGATCGCGGATCAGGAACCGAAGCTCCCCCATCAAACGCAGTTTTTACTGCCGGGAGGATCCCGCGAAAGCGCGGAACTTCACCTCGCACGAACGGTGTGTCGGCGGGCTGAGCGCTGGGTCGTTGCCATGGAAGGGGAGGAAGTATTGAACCCCGCCGTCAGAATTTTGCTGAATCGTCTGGGCGATTATCTTTTTATTGCGGCACGCGGGGAGAATCTCAGGAGTGGAAAGCCCGAAGTGCCGGTACAGTACGATTGAATTTTGCCTCTCCTTATCATGGCCAGAAATTCATCACCATCAGTGTCGAAAACAGAACGATCAACGGGAGCGCGATGATCCACGGCAGAGCTCTGGATGTGCTCTCCGGTTTTCGCACGCTCAGATACAGGCTCATTCCTCCGTATAAAAGCGCTGAAACAATCAGCGGCAAATCCATCACCTGCATCAGGACAGCAATGGGCCCCGGGTGAATGTCGTTTCGAAGCAGCAAGTACCCGAGGAAATACAGAGCGCCAAGGACATAGAAGCTAAAACCTGTGAGCTGGTGGAGGAAACGAAGCACGGGAAAAGGATAGAGAGGATGGAGAAGAAAGAGAAGAAAAAGAGGATGGCGAGGTGGCCATGTAATCCTCTATTTGCTTTATTGCTTCCTATAATCTCTTCTTTTGCACGGTCAGACGTTTTCGCCCCTGCCGCCTTCGACGCGCGAGAACTTTCCGACCATTGCTGGTCCTGCTCCGGGTTCGAAACCCATGCACCCGAAGCCGCCGACGCCAACGGTTCTTATTGAGCATTGCCGGCAAAGGGTACTTGGATGAAGGTGCGGAAACAAGGGCAATCCCGGCGCTCCGCGGGCAGGTATGCCCCTCCAGGTTCAAACGAGAAATTTGCCGGTGCATTCTTAACGGATACCGCTTTTTGCGTTACACTGGCGGTCAATGTACTCGATCCATATTCTCCCCTCCGGTTTGCGCGTGCTCACGGCGCCCATTGTGGGAGGCACGTCTTCGGTCACGGTCATGGTGTTTGCGGGAGCGGGTTCACGCTACGAAACGCAGGAAAGCCGGGGTATGAGCCACTTCCTCGAACACATGTTCTTCAAAGGCGGAAGAAAATTCCGTGACACCAAGGCCGTCAGTATGGCCATCGACGGCGTTGGCGGGGATTTCAACGCTTTTACGGGTAAGGAGTACGCCGGATATTACGTGAAGGTCGCGGCCGGGCATGGCGCACTCGCGTGCGATGTCCTCTCCGACATGTTGCTGCACGCCAGTTTTCCCGACGAAGAGATCGAGAAAGAGCGCGGCGTGATTATGGAAGAGGAACGCATGTATCAGGACACCCCGATGTACAGAGCGGGATGGGATTTTGAAGAATTGCTCTTCGGCGATCATCCGTTGGGATGGGACACGATCGGACTGGAGTCCGTGATTCGTTCCGTGAAGCAGCAAGATTTTCAGAAGCACAAGGAGGCGCTCTACGGCCCGGAGAATCTCGTGCTCACGTTCGCCGGCAATATCAAACCCGAACGCGCGATGGAACTGGCGCAGCAGTATTTCACGGGGCTGTCCGGCAAACGGAAGAAGAAAGTGTTCCTGCCGTTCAAGAAATTCGGTGGAGATACTGTTTTTCTGCGCACCAAAGCGACGGAGCAGGCGCATCTGGTCCTGGGCGTCCCGAGCGTGTCCTCGCTTCATGAAGATCACTTTGCCGTCAAGCTGCTTTCGATCATTCTGGGAGGAAACATGAGTTCCCGGATGTTCCTCCGGATCCGCGAAGCGCGCGGGCTCTGCTATTACATATCAACGGAAATCGACAGCTACCTGGATACCGGATCCCTCTCCACGCGCGCGGGCGTGGACCAGAGCCGCCTGCATGAAGCCATCAAAGCCATCACCCATGAATACAGAACGTGCGCCAAAGACGGCATTACCGCAGACGAACTCATGCACGCGAAGGATTTTCTCAAAGGCAAGATTTCCCTTTCTCTGGAGGACAGCGAGGATCTGGCGCATTTTTACGGAAAACAGGAATTGCTCTATCCGCGCATCCGCGACATTGACGCGTACTTCCTCGCCATCGATCGTGTGACCAAAGACCAGGTCGACGCTCTCGCCAAGCGGATCCTCCTCGAACCGGAGTTCCGCATTGCCGTGATTGGACGCGAAGACAATAAAACAAGTCTTGCGGAGCTGCTTCGACTAGCTGCTTAGCTGCTTCGCTTCCTCGCTTGCTAGGATTTCCGTATCAATCATCTTACACATAGAAAGCTAGGCAGCTAAAAAGAGACTGTGGGGAGACATGTCTGTTTCCTACCGACTCTCCTCGGAGCAGGACGACATCATGAAACCTCTGCTCATACCACTTCGCGTTCAAAACGTTATGAATGCCTTGTGATTACCGTAATGAGCTCTTGCGCTTCGGGGAACGCTCCACGGTACGAGAGGAGGAAGCAAAAGGTGCACCCACTGATAACGTTTTAAATGAAACCTGGTATCAGGAGTCTTTAGACATGTGGTTATACACAGCGACAAAATGGATCGAGCATGAGGAATAAATTCCCAAGCGAAATTTCTGGTGAGCCGCCCCGCATGCGCGGGGCGGCTACCTGAGGAAAAAA
>JBBTTQ010000157.1:0-16879 GCA_038064175.1 Patescibacteria group bacterium | reverse complement strand
AGCCAAGCGCGGATGGCGCATCATCGCAAATCGCGCGAGATTTCCAGATTGGTGGTGCAGAACCTTTCTTTACTGAACTGAGGACAATATATCAGGCAATCCGAAATATCCGTATTCCGTGGGCACAGACAGCATAGTTGTTTGTAGGGCATACTCTTCTGTGTATGAGGCCTGCTGACCACACAACGATCAACAATGCCTTCTTCCGAAGGTACGAGCCTATCTATGACTTGCTCGTCCTCCCGCTCGTGCGCATCCGACGGCGTGTTGTTGTCCTTTCAGGCGTTTCGCCTGCTATGAACGTGCTTGATGTCGCCTGTGGCACCGGTGAGCAATCCATTGCCTTTGCCCACGCGGGTGCATCCGTCACTGGCGTTGACCTCTCGCCGGATATGCTGGGCAAGGCCAAGCGCAAAGGGCAGGGCATGCCCATCACATTCCTCCAAGCGGATGCAACCGTGCTGCCGTTTACTGATGCCTCGTTTGATATCACGACCATTTCCTTCGCACTCCACGATATGCCGCAAGAAATGGGTCTAGCCGTGCTTCGAGAAATGAAACGTGTAACCAAGCCGCAGGGGTTGGTCATCATTGCAGACTACCGCCCTCCATCAAGAGTGCTTGCACGACTTATCCACGCGGTGCTCGGCAGATTCGAGAGTCGGTACTATCACTCGTTCATCACCAAGGGCATTGCTTGGTACGCCAGCCAGCTTGCGCTCTCCGCCGTGCGACGAGAGGTGCGAGTGGGAGGCGTGGCTGAAATTGTCGTGTGCAACTTCAAATAACAGTCCCTTTTCTGGCCGCGCTCATGTTTTGGGAAACCGAAACCCCTTTGGGTCCCATCGGTTGAGGCTCCAACTCTATGGTACCTACGAGTGATACGGGTTCCATTCCAGGAAAATTTTGCTGCCACAAAAAAAATTCCCCGAAAATTTCAAAAAAATCGCTATACTCTTCGTTTGAAGTAACAACTGCTTGGGTGAGCAGGTGCTTGACATAGCACTTCTTCCGTGTAAGATAGTGGCGTGAATAAGTTTCCAGTCCTCGCAAGCATGATGATGGAGATGATGCAATCCCCTCTGCGAGGCGGGTATAGGTCGTAAGCAATTCTGACCTTTGAATCCCAACCCTCGCAGAAATGCGGGGGTTTTTATTATCTAGCCATTCCCATGAATTTCCTACGGATAGCAGCCAACGGCAATATTTCTCACTTCATTCTCATGATGATGGGTATGTGCATGCGTGTCCCGCGGGAATTGAGGGCATGAGAGGAAACGAACTCATGACTCACCCCGCGGGACTACTGCGGAGATTTTTATTTGTATTCGTTTTCCATAGTTACCATGACCTCAGAATTCCGAGAACCATCATCTCTTGCAAGAAGCAAAACAGTGCCAAGCTCTGTGTCTTTCCTGACCCAAGCATCAAAGACAGCTTTCAGTCCACAGAATACCGGACCCATTCGACAGGCAATCGCCGAGATTCTGGATAGAGAAGTAGATGCCGATTTCAATTACCGAAAGACGATTACATCGGCACTGGATCGACTGCGACAGCAGGACGAACCGACTCTGCATCGTCTGGAAAATCTTCTTGCAAAGTCGATGCATGCCCTTGAAGGAATCCCAGACCCTGAAAACAAAGATCCAGGATGGCATTTCAAGCTCTGCCGCTTTCTTCTTGCTGCATATTTTACCGAGCAATGGTGGCCTCAGAGGTCAAATTCTTCGGCGGCTATCTTCGATCCAATCAAGCAACAGAGCGAGCAATGCGAAGAATCACCAGATAGACAATTTCCCTATGCGGTGCGTTTATACAACGTCCACAAAAATTCTCTTTCTGGTTCTCCATTCTCAAGCCCAACAGAGCACATCGACGCGGGTCTGCGTACCGCACGTTTCATCAATAAAGAATTTCTCGGGCTGGTATTACCCGTCTACTGGAATCATCTTCTGGCAAAAGAAAGAGGCGAACTCGTTCCCGAAGACAGGGCAGTTATTCTTAAAATTGGAGAGAGCACGATACCAATAATCTCCAAACTTGCATCGGGTGATATTGAAACCTCTCGACATTTTGTTTTGTCAGCTGGAAGTCCTGTGGGGAGGCAGACTCTTGAAATTCCTCAAAAGCCTGAGTGTTATTGCATCTCGGAAGAAACTCTTCCTACGGGAGAAAGGATTTGGAGCATTCAACAAAAAGAAGAACACCTACGGAAACTGGAACCATCACAAGGGTCGGGTATCGGTTGCCCCGGATCTATTGCGAGAACGCCTGAGGGTACTCCGGTTACAACGGCACTTGCCCGTGAGACCTATGAGCGTTGGAAGGAGGAGATTCTTCGAATTCCCTTTGGGGATCAATGGTCTCTTTCGCGCCTTCGCAGTGCCCATCAATTAGACATTTAACTTAATTTCCCATTCCACCTTTACCCATGACTAATCATAATCCCAACGACGTCCCAACAGGAGATTCTGGGGCAGCCGACAACAGTTTTGATTCCATCAAAGAACTTTCTAATGAGCAAGAGAGTGAACTGTTGCGCTGGCCGCTTCAGCAGCTTTTGAAATGGACTCTCCGTCTTTATGACGCTGTTGCAGGACTTGATAATCGATTTGGTTCGGCTTGTGAGGCACTTCGTGCCAGAAAACAAGAATTGCTCTTGTTCGCTACTACTCCTTCGCTTGATGCAGGTCTGAAACAATGCTGCGATCGTGCGCTGGACATTATTCGTGTCTGCGAAGGAGACGATTTTGATAATCGCACTCCTGAGGAAAAAGATAGGGAAGGCTTAAAATCTATTCACAGAACAACCGCTGGTCATGCATGGAGAATGCTATCAAAAGAGAGAGTTTTCTGGGATCAACCAGATACCGCAGGGAAGCTTTCATATCGTCCGATCAATCTTCCCGAAAAAGTGCGGTCCATACGACGCGAAAGTCGACAGGAGCGGCAGGTGCGTAGCGATGCCAGCAATATAGTTGTCCTGAGGCCTTCCAGAGCGGAAAAGCTCATACGGGATTGTCAGAAGATTTTGCGACAAGTATTCCAGAATAATGCTGTTCCGTTGGTCGCCACTTGCCCTATTCTCGACAATACAGGCTGATAAAGCCAGATGTATCTGCAAGCCGTCGAACAGATGTTCGAGCAGGGAGACCCCGCGCCCGATGGCAACTGAGTCGTCGATGGAATGGCAGTAGGCGAAGAGATGCCTAGGGCGGACAGACCAAGAAAGGATCGATGTGATCACTTCATCTTGCGGCACGTAGCTTGCGGCGTTGCAGCAATTGAGGATCATGCACTCGCACCGATCGAGCGGGCATCGCGGTAATTGAGGAAGCAAGTTGGGCGTCCCGGTCCCGTGCCAGATACCATTCGCGCCGCCGTGCCCGATGAAATAGAGAATCCACGGCTGGTCAGAGGCGATGCTTGTGATGTCACTGACTTCTTCATAGTCCGCACCGGCTTGTTGGCAGACAGCCTTCACCTTCACACTCTCGACGCGAGCAGAAGGCGTATCTCCGACATAGCAGAACACTTTGCAGACCGGGATGGAGGAGTTGAGGCCGGTCCCGAAGGCGGGGTCGGGCACCCTTCGGAAGATCACGGACGAGAAAGATCCGACGGGGAGTACCGATTGGCTAAGCGCCCGTGTGATACCATCGCCGTATTCCACGGATTTCAGCTTCAACGAGGAAAATTGTTCAAATGGTTGGCAGAGTTGCGCGGTGTTTGCGGAGTGGATGTTGATGAGGAGATCGTGGTCGTGATTGAAGTGTTGCAGGATTTTTTCCCAGACTTCCAAGAATCGGTACTGTGCCAATTCTCCTTTATGAAGGTCGAGGTATTGAACCTCCGGATTCTCATTGAACCGGGGATCGGCCGGAATCAGAAGACGCGCGGCGCTTGGCATGTTGGTACCGAACGGTTGGCGGACGAGTTCTTTCATCCCTTCCGACAGCACGATCTGGCCGGGGAACAGCCCCATTTCACACGCCGTCAGTCGCAATGTCAGTTCTTTCCACATTGCCCGAATCTTATGCCTCTGACGCGATAAATAATATCCATACTGATAAACTCATGATATGACAATAGGGCTGACCGGCAGAGCAGAACACACGCCACGAAACACAGTCTGGCAGCAGTTCACTCCTCGTGATCGCACGGAGTCCATCGTCTATCGGGTCCAGCAGAGGGCGGGCTTGTACATGACCAGAGCGGAACACCTCGGGGCAAGCACGCTGGGCGGCCGACCGACGAAGTACAGGCCGGAGTTCTGCGATCTCGTTTTTGAAATGCTAACAGACAATTCCGTCGTCTTCTCGCTGCGCTTCGTTGCCGGTGTGCTCAGCATCTCACCGGACACTCTCTATCGGTGGAAGCGGTTGCATCCGGACTTCGCCGACGCCATCGACGGAGGCAAGGCATTGCAGGAGAGCTGGTTGACCGAGCGCCTCATATTCAACGACGGGAACCCGAAGGCGATCCTGTTTCTGCTCAAACAGCTCCACGGCTGGACGAATAACGGCAAAGCCCAGCCGGGAGACCAATCCGACGTATCGAAACTCATTCGTGACGTGGAGAGTGCCCGGACAGTTGTGGATTGGGAGAAAGTAGGGTTTTATCATCGGAACCCATAGGTTTTCGGACGCCCTATATCAAGAAAACTGTACTTTTTGTATCCAAGGTCGGGGTGGAGGCTCTCGCTCTAATGGCCGTGTTTTCTGCGACACTGCTTGCAAATTGTGATCTTTGAGTATGAGAACGCAATGATAGAAGTGTCCTGAACTCTTCCACACTCCATCGTAGGGTACAGCACGGCAGGGTGCAGGGTTACAGGGTAAAGGGTAACTGGTAGAGGTTTCCGGACAGTTAACAGGAGCTACGGAAGCCATTTTTGGATATAGAATGCCGGTGTGGGTTTGAGTCCTATAAAAATCACCGAGCGCCTCGCGCCAGCCGGTACCGTTGAGCACCGCATCCAAATTGCCATGCAGCAGCACTGGAACGCTGCCAGACGCCTCGGCGTACGCCATCTGGGAGGCAGACCGACCAAATACCATGCTGACATGCCGGAATTGGCGTTCAACATTCTCACGGACAGGCGCGTGATCGCCTCTGTCGGCTATGTGGCGGCGATGCTTGGCGTATCCAGAAGCACGTTGTATGAGCTTGGAAAAAGGTACCCGCCGCTGAGGGAGGCCATACAAGCAGGCAGATCGCTCCAAGAGTCGTGGCTGGCCTCCATCCTCGCCCGTGGCATCAGGAACCCGCAGGGTTTGATGCTCATTATGATGCGCTACCACGGCTGGAAGCACGATCCGAAGCCAGAGCGGCAGTCGTTCAGTATTGCTGAACTGATAGCGAAAAACGCCACGAATAATGCGCCAGTGGATTGGGAACGTCTCGACAACACACCTACTCCGCAGCTATCCGCACCGCAAAGCCCAGAAATTGGAATGCAATCAACAGGCTGGGAAGAATGATTGCAAAGAGGATTGATAGACCGACGTGCGATACCTTCCTTCCGTTGGAAAGCCATCGCAGCCTCTCTCGCAACACGAGTGCATGGGCTCGCCCCATTGTTTTTGAGAGCCAGTACACGACGATGGCCATCAGGATCAAAGGGAGCAAATCAAGGAAGGATTCCGACCCCGCTTTGAGCCAGAGCAGAATGAAGGTGGTCGCAATGCCCGAGGCACCCATGGCGAGGAGCAAATAGCCGGGGATCAAGTACCCGTAGTACCGACGTTGGATGCCGAAGAGACAGTGCTGATCATCAAGCCAGTCCTGACCGTGCGCGAGGAGCCAGAATCCGTAGAGATACCCGAAGAAGGCAATGGTGCTTCCAAGGAGGATTTTGATCGGTGTGATGATTGCTGCGGTCAGAAACGGGCGTTCGGAAAGCAGGAACTCGAAAGGAGCGAAGGCAAGCGCTCCAACGCCACCTACAAGGACACTCGTGAGCAGGTGCGCCGACAGTGTTTGCTTGCGTATGACCTGTCCCCCTATCACTCCCGCTACGAGAAGTCCCACCCCGTATGCTGTCGCATAGAGCGCGTAGTTCATGGCAAATCCTCCGGCGGATTCCGTGAGTAGTGAATCGAGGAAGTCCGAGGAGCTCGTGAGCATACCGAGTACATTGAGCATCACACTGTATCCGGCAGTCCCGAGTCCTACGGCCATCCCAAGGAGCAGAAGATAATCAGCGATCACTCTGCGTTTTTTCGCCCAATGCGTGAGCCGCCGGTCAATGATTTCAGTTTTTACCATGAGACAGAAAGGAGAAGATCTTTTCTTCAAGTAAAGCGCCACCCAGCGCCTTGGTGAGGCACTCCATGAAGGCGGTTGTGTTGGTCATGTGCGCAGACCACCATTCAAACAGCGCAAAGGCATCACGAGGGATCAGCTGCTCGTAGGGCACTTGCCAGTCCATTTCTCCTTGCGCGGCTTCCACGTTGATACCGAGTAGTCGCGTAAAGCAGATGACGGCACGTTTCAAAATCCAGTTCGCCTCGTTAGGACTGGAACCGAGGAACCGCAGGAGACGAGCGAAATCCTGCTGATTGAGTCTTGCAACGCCGGGTTCGTCCGCTAGGTAATCACCCACAAGCTGATGCAGTTCGTCACGAATCAGGATGCGATGGATGTCCTCTTTGAAGGCACTTGCAGTCGTCACTGCGAAAATTGCCGCATTCAGTTTCATCCCAAACTGCGCAGTCTGTTTGTTGGATAGATCGTATTCCTTGGCGACGTTGAGAATCAGGAGCGCTTGGTAGTACGCCAGAACCTCGAAGAGCAATTTGAGGATCACCAGATCGGAGAACTTCTTTCCACCTATGAGTTTGCCGACAGCAGCGGCTTCCTGCGTGACGTATGCCATGAGAATCGAGGCAAGTTCTTCGCAGGTAATAACCCTCTTCCGCTCCGAAGGTTTGAAGAAATCAAAGATGCCCATAAAGTTTTTGTGTATGTGAACGGTGGAGACAAGGGGTGCGCATACGTGAGGAAGGGACATCCGTTGACCTAGGTCCCAACGCACCGTTCGGCTTTCGCCTTCGGAGAGCGCTGCTAGGGCGGATGCCCCTTTCTGCGTTCTCAAAGGCGAAAAGACGGCATTGCTGCCGCTATGGCGGTGGTTGGGACGTGCGAATTATAGACCCGACAGATTGCAGGTGCAATTGCACGTCATCAAACCCGTCATCGCTTTTGTGGCTTACCTTAAATAGAGTTGCAAGATGACACCTTGATATTCTGTTTTTTTAAATTAGAAAAATTAGGAAAAAAGAAATGATGAGTAAGAGAGAAAATGCAATGTGCGCCTGCCCGCCGTCATCCTGCCGCCCGATCTCCTTTTGCTTGCCAGCAAGCTACGGAATTGGTTGCACCTCTACGTCATCGGGAGAACCCAGCTCGTCATCTATCTCCTCTCGCTTCGTTAATTTCCACCCACGCCATTTTTTGCAGTTGTGTCTTTTCACCTTTATTCCCAGAGACAGGAGACTTTCTTCTTTCGTCTTCATAAATTTACTAAGGCTCTCTGGCGATTCGGGGACTTGCGCTATTGCTGCTCGATGCAGATAAAGATGCCCAGCCTTTGTTTTCAAAAGTTCGATGAGAATGGTGGAAGCAACTTTCACAGTGTTGGTCGCCTCTTCGACAATTACTCGACCTGTTTTCTTTGCATCTTCGGCAAAATCCCAGCCAGCAAAACTCCCTATCCTGCCTTCGTTCATAGAGAGCAGATCATCCAACACATGCCGTAGACAGGTGAGCGTGGCATCCACCTGCTGCTCGCTCTGTTGAATGAAAGAATTACACTCCTCAAACATCTCCCGAAGCTCCGCACGATCCCAACCCATGAGATCATAGAGACGAGTGGCATATCCTGCCCATGCCCTCTTCCGACGGGCTACGGCGAGAATATCCGGGTCATGAATTGGTCCTTGGGCAAGAAGTTGTGAAAGGAGACGAAATGCCGCCCCCCGTGCCTTGGGCAAGATCGAAGTGAGAAGGCTATCGAACTCATCAGAGCCGAGGAGAGAATTACCCTCCAAAGAGGATTCAAGTGCAATGAAGCGATCCCAAAGGTCTTCCTTGATACCGCGTGGAGGTTCGATAGCCGAAATAATGCATGGCCGTCGCAAAGACCTCGTAGTAACGCCGGTGTTGGTATGGAGAGTGCGTGCGATGCTGATACCGCCACTGAATAACGTGCAAATTTGATCGCTCTCTCCGGCTGTCAGGTTTCCTTTGTTATCAATGGTAATGAGCCAATTATGGCTTAGATTCGCAATCAGGTTACGGGAGTCCGTAGAATCAACCGTCCGCGGCTCCAAGGTGTTGTTCGGGTCCGCCAGCGCAGTGATAGCTCTCATCTTTGATGTCTTCGCAGTACGCGGATCGCCCAAAAGCAGAAATGGCGGTATCTCGATAAAAGGAAGCATCGAGAGTACACCGTAGGCTGCAAGGAAGCGCCCGCCTTTTTCTTTACTCTTGAAAGAGGACAGGAGAGGAACCAAATCATTAAGTGCAGAGATTGGAGCTCCGAGGTCAGCTTCACACTCACGGCAATTGGTTTCCATCAGAATGCGCTCCTCACCCCACTGTTTTCGATTAATTGCTGTGGGAAGAATTTCATAGAAACCAGTGTCGTCACCGATGACGATGCGGTTCTTATCTCCTGCAATGCGAACATAGCATTTGATGGGTTCCCCAAGTACAGCATTAGAACAAATCGATTCTTTCGCATGCTTGCGATAATCCTCTGGGGACGAATGAATGTCCTTCCTTTCACCCTCTTTCAATTCTCGGCCGCTTGCAGAAATAAGAACGTCATACCCTCTACAATGCAGCCATGCACCTATGTTTGCAGTGAGGATTTTGGATTCAGTGATAGCAACTGGCTGCCATTTTTTAAACTCATCCCTTTCGTTCTTATGCCTAAAAAGGACGCTTGGTTGCCCATCTATATTCCCGTACCAGCAATCCTTTACCAGTTCTACCATCACCTTCCACGGATAAGCGGGTGTACGCGGTTCGAGGTCAAAATTTTCAAAGAACCACTCAATTGTCTCGGCTGCTGCCTGCCTTTTTGTCCTGTATGGACCCACAGGGAATAACCTGTTGCGCACGAGAAGGAACGGACCGGAGGGGATCGCAATACGGTCACCGCCGCCGGGGTGCACGATATTGCGTCCCTGCCGATCCACAAACATCGCGATTGAGTGGTTGTTCTCGGAGTCAACGAAGTTATGGTCATTCCGTTTGTCGATCGCGAGCTCGGGCCAGAGAATTGGTACTACTGTACGAACATCAATAGAGTTGATGATATCGACAGCAGGATTAACCGGCAGTGCGGCAGTTGGAACGGTAAGAGTAGTTTCCTTTGTCGTCGTCTTGCATGGGAACGCGGCAACAAGTTCAGCGAGGGTGTAGGAGCAGCTTTTTTCGGGGAGGTGAAGAGTACAGAGGAAAGGTTCAGATTTCTTGTGGAAAAATGTCGGAGCGCGCAGTACACGCGACACGTCTTTGACTGGATCTTGCTTCACTTTCACGCTGCATTGCTCTGCAACAACACCAGTCATCGCTATGATGCCTTCATTGATGGATTTGTAGAGCTTGATCTTTTGCATGTCTTGACTTCCGTCATCCAAAATAACATCCCCATCCTCTTCATCTATTGCCCACCACGGTTGTAATCCATTCTTCGTTTCCACGATGAAAGTGGGCGGGCAGGGAAGTGCGTTGAGGGCATCCTCTATAGCTTTCTTGCGTTGCGGCATATCAAAGACTTCTGCCTCTCCTTCCTTGCGAAGATCAAGATCGTTGTAGCACGCCCGTAGCCGCACGAGGTTTTTCTCATAGCGGCACGTGCGCTTATCGTTGTCGTGCAGCTCCTCCGGACTGACGAGATAATCGAAGGCGTTCACGGCTCGGAAAATACCGAACCTGCCTTCTGCATTCTTTTTGCTTGCCACTTCGTAGGAGATAGGTAGAAAGCCGCTCTTACCTTCTTCACTGTAGAAGAGAGGTTCGTTCTTTTCAGGAGCAATGCCGAAGGTCTGATGCGGTGTGAAGGGTTTCACAAAAAAGAGGTAAATACTGCCCCGGAAAAATTCTTGGCCAGTACGTTGTCTATTAAGTTTTCACGGTGTAAAATCATGATGCTTTGGGGAAAGGGATTCGCCTGTCCGGGCGGGTTCTTTTCCATGCTCCTTTGCGTGTGCCGCATCCTCGATCTGCAATCGCCGGTCGATTTGAGCAAGAAGCGTGAAGTAGGCAATGCCGGTTTGGAGCTGCTGCGGAGTTAACGGCATTGGAGTTTGTCGGGTGGAACATGCAGAAGATGAGCTGCGTGGAATAACAATGATTTCGGTGCCCTGCTCTTTCCAAGTTCGTAGTTTGAGTAGGTCATCCGATGAATGCCGAGCTGCTCAGCCATCCATGTCTGCGAGACGCCGCTTGCTCTCCTGACTGTGCGAAGTGCTGTTTTCATAGGCAGAAATGAGAAAAATTTCTGCCTGAATGATATGGGTTTTTGTGCTTCTGATAAGGGGAGTGTAAGAAATTCTTGCGCACCCCCCTAGTGCGGAGTATGGTATCCGAGATGAAGAAGCAGAGCCTTGGACAAACCATTGAGCAAATGCGAAAGAAGACCTCCTCGCTCGGTCAGCTTGAAATAAAAACGGGTAAGGATCGAAGCTCAATACGACGCTACGAGCGGGGTGAAGTACCACCGCCACTCGATGTAGCTGAAAAGATGGCAGCGACTTTCTACAAAAACTCTCGGGACAGGGCACTTTTCTTACAAAGATGCAGAGAAGCCTTGAAAATCGACAACAAAGAGGCGAAGGCAGGCCGGAAGAGAAAGAAGGAGCTCACGGCTGCTGCTCGAAAATATACATGTGAGATACGATTAGAACCTCTTATCAGCCGCGCCCTGACAACTTTACAATTACCGGATGGCGAAACGATGCAGGTTTCTCCAACTTTTTTTGATAAACTCGCCGACCAAAAAATAAAGTATGAACGCATTGAAATTGAAGTATTGATTCGCAGGACAAAGGATAGAGAGCCGATTTTGCGTATTAGTCTCGGGAAGCCATTGCGGAAAGTTATATGGCACAAGGAAGGGAAGTCCGGCTATTTCACCGAAGAGACTTTGGACCTCAAAAAGTATTTGATGCTCTGCAACCGGCTCAAACCGAAGGTAGGTCCACATGCCCTTCCTGATCTTGCAAAAGAAACTGTGGAGAAGTCTGACATATTGAATCCAGAAACGTACCAGCGGGCGAATAGTAAAAAAGTAAAAGGCGTATGGGTAGATGAAGAGACTTTAGAAGGTTTTTTAGGAGCATTTGAATTTATTCAGGAAATTGTTAAAGAATCGAAGAACAAACGAGAAATTGAAAGCAATATCACTTTCTGGCAGGCACTTGGCAGTGCAATTGCGCTCGTCAAATACCAGAAGTCGCGCATAAAGGAGTTAGGGAAATTTCGCAGCAAGCTCCTGTATCAAATTGAATCGTTGTGCCAAGAAATCACTCAACTCAAACAATCCGCTTAATTTCTCCTTTTGGTTTTATGTTCCTCATCTACACCCGCAAATCGACGGACGATGCCGAGAATCAGAAGAACTCATTGGAGTACCAGCTTCGGCTCTGCCGCGAGTATGCACGACAGCAAAAGCTCACGATCACAAAGGACAGTGCCGCAGGAATCATGGAAAACGGTGTGATCGCCGAGAGCCATTCGGCTTACAAGGCATCAGCTCTGTCTATCAGTGGAGCTGGTTTGGTTGAGTACCAGATTGAGCGTCCGAAGTTCATGCAGATGATTTCATGGCTACTAGAAGGGAAATACGAAGGAGTCATTGTGTTGTGCTGGGATCGTATCTCACGTTCCGAGCAATCGGACATGATCGTCAAAGAACTGATCGACAAACACAACATCAGTTTCAAGTTCGTACAAGCAGACTACGGCCATGGCACTAGCTCCGGCGCTTTGCACCGAGACATCGACGGCATGTTTGCTCGACACCATAGCCGGGTGACTTCCGAGAAAGTGCGCAATACGTTCAGTAAACTCCGGGCAGATCAACAATTCCCGCATCGTGCGCCCATTGGATATCTTGACGAGGGGCCAGACAGGAAGACTGTTGATCCCGAGAGGGCACCTATTGTGAAGCGCATGTTCGAACTCTACGCGACGGGCGAATGGTCATTAAGCGAATTGTTCAAGTGGGCCAAAGAACAAGGTCTTACCGCAAAGCCGCGACGGAGAAGGCGCAGCAAAGAGGAAATAATGGCCGGGAAGGAAATAGACGAGATCGTTACCAACTTCAATGTATCGGGCGTCCAGACTATGTTGCGCAATCCGTTTTACGTTGGAAGTATGTGGCACGGGAAAGACATCATTCCAGGTAGCCACCCGCCGCTCATCGACATGGCAACGTTCGTCACGGTGCAGGAAGCTCTTTCCAAGAACCGGCAATCGGTGAATTATAGCGACATGTTGCTTTTCACTTTCCGAGGATTCGCAATATGTCCCTGTGGGCGGAGCTACGTACCGTACCGCGCCAGAAAGAACGCGGAGGTGTACTACCAGATCAAATGCTTGGAAGGCTGCGAGAACTCGAAGCGAAACCTCCACGAGCGGCATATCATTGATGAGGCATGCAGGATTATTGAGAAAATCCATTTTACGGATGAGGATTTAGCCGAGATCGAGGCGGGGATGAAAAGTGGGCTTCGCCGGGCATCATCCATGCGCGATGCCGCCCTTGAAGACCTCCATCGTCGTAAAAAGAAGGTTTGTGAAGACTTGGACTATCTTCGTGACAACAAGATCACACTCTTGCGCGAAGGTGCTATGACGGCTGCCGAGCTCAAGAAGAGCGCCGATGAACTCACAATAAAGCTTCAACAGATCGACGCGGAGCATCAGGCTTGCACCGAAACCGAGGAGGAAATGGTTGAGTATGTGCTGAAGTTTTCTGAACTCATGAAAAAGGCTCCGGCTATATTCAAACGGGCAACCGATGTCGAAAGGCGAAAAATGGTTCACATGATCTTTGCTGAACTCACTCTTATTGATGGAAAGGTCGAAAGCTACACAGCCACGGAGGGTATGGAGTGGTTTTTGAATCGACCTGTCTTGAGTGGTGGGCCAGGATGGAGTTGAACCATCGACCGCCGGTTTATAAGTCCGGAGCTCTAACCAGGCTGAGCTACTGGCCCAAATTGTAGAAGGAACAATGACCAGGCTGCCCGCCCGCCGTAGACCCCGCGAATGCGGGGCGAAGGTGGGAGCTACTGGCCCGTGTCAACAAAGAACGCTTATGACGTATTATCGCGCATTCTTTTCCCAGTGCCAGAAAAATCTCTTACTCCGCGTTCACGATGACGTTGATGACCTGTGTTATCCCTTCGCCGAGTTTGACTTTGACCGGGAACGTTCCCGCATTCTTGATGTGGTCCTCCAGTTCAACCGCGTCCTTCTTGAGCTCGTACCCGAGCTGGCCGGACACGGCCTCGGCAATCTGACTTTCGCTTACGGCCGCGTAGAGTTTGCCGACTTTCGAAGCCTTGCGGGAGATCGTCACGCTCTTGCCGGCCAGAGCCTGGGCGGCATTGGCGCGGAGATTACGCTCACGCTCTTTCTCCTCGGCGCGCTTGCGGATCTGATCCGCGTAGCGTTTGCGGACGGTCGGGGTCGCAACGAGGGCCTTCCTGTGGGGGAGGAGATAGTTCAGCGCATAACCGTCCCCAACAATCAGAAGATCGTTCTTCTTCCCGATGCCGGCCACATCCTGGATGAGGAGAATTTCCATATTTAGTGCTTCCGAGAGCCAAGGTAGTTTACTCGCGGAAGCGGCTGAGGTCAATGGTTTATGACAGGACGAGAGCAGCTTAGTGTCCAGTGAAATCCCGTCACGGCCGTTCGCAGTGGAGCTCGATGGGGACGGAGCATGTCTGTCTTCAGCGATCAATTTTTGTATGCAACCAAAGGTGGTACCGAGGATTGAGAAACAAGGGAAGCAATACAGGAAATAGAGGATAACCGTCCTCTATTTCTTCTATTTCCTCCATTGCTTTTCAATCCTCCGTATTCACAGAAGCGATGGCAGCCACCCAATGAAACTCCCCCAACTCTTTCCCGCCTTAAAGACTCTGTCCTGCTTCACGTACCAGTTCTGGAGCGAAAGCAGCCGGTCGCTGTGCAGCGAGAGCGTACCCACTTCCACTCCCAAGATACTTTGCTGGTGCGCGAAGGTGTAGGTCGGCGCATAGAGGAAGATGGCGGGAACATCCTGTTTTAAAATCTCCCGGAGTTCCTTGAGGGCGTCTTGGCGCTCCTTCTCGTACCTCGTGCGTCGAATCGTTTCCAGGAGTGCGTCGGCCTTGAAGGAGGAATATCCGGACAGGTTATACGCGTCACGCCGGAGATCCTCGCGTCTCCCGGTGAGTTTCTGGATGCCGCTGCTGTGCCAGTACGGGAAGCTGTCCAAATTATCCAGAAGCGATTGGCCGAAGAGAAGGATGTCATAGTCGCGGGCGAGGAGTCGCTCCTCAAATTCCCCCTGCGTCCTCGGGATATCGATGCTCAGATGCACGCCTAGTTCCGCCCATTGCTTCTGGAGCAGCTCAGCAATGGTTTTATACTTCGTCGGTGCGGGGCTGGTGAGAAGTCTCAGCGAAAGCAGGTCTCCCGCCTCATTGTGTCGCACGCTCACGGGATCCGCTGGAATCCTCATACGCAGCATTCCTTTTTCGACGAACAGATGCTGCACGGTGATGCTCTGCTCCTTCGGAACTTCATTCGCCCGTGATGCGAGGAAGAGCTGCACAAGTCGCTGCTCTTCGAGCGCCCGTTGGTATGCATCGGCATTCGCGGTCCTTCGGAGATAAAAGGAATCGATGATTTCACCACGGCGTTTCCCTGCACGAGTGAGGCGGATCAAATTATCGCCGATTGAAAGAGAGCCGGTGCCGCCGGTTGTCGGGAGCGCCACGATCCATGCTCCCGACAACGTGGGGTGTCTCGTGAGCGCAACGCCGCTTAAGAGCGCTCCGGTGCCTGCGTCCTTCAGGGAGCCCGTGAGCGTGAGGACTGCGCCTGTTTCCAGGAAGACCACGGGGTGTACCTTGAGCGTGCCGATGTTGTTCGCCTCGTTCTGTTCCAGAAGTTTCTGGAGACGGATCTTTTCAGGCAGGTTCCAGTTCGAAGTGAAGAGCGCGCCCTGCGCGGCCTCGGGATCAAATTGGTAGCGCCAGTCCGAGACGTCGATCTCGAGGAGGGGCGTGTCCACGATCACTTTCTCGCGCACGGCGTCGATGATTTCCTGTTTGTTTGTTCCGAGTTGGAGCGCGAGCCTGAGACTCTGGTCTTTCAGGAAATCGCTATTCATATTCAGAAACAGCGCGACATACTGGGGAAGAGTATAGGTGACGGCTTTGAAGCGACGGGGAACGATGGGGTCGCCGTTGCGGTCGCTCGGGACCACGCGCACGCCTTGCAGGTTCCGGAGATCGGAGAGGAGCGTCTGGTAATCGGGGAAGATGCGAAATACGACACGGTCGAGTCGGTACACAGGCGCCATGCTCCGTTCGAACCGCTCGAGCGTGACCTCGGTCGACAGCTCCGTCTGCACGATACTCTTCAATGCATAAGGACCGGCGCCAATGGGCTTCAGTGAAAAATCGATCGTTTGATTGAGCTTGCTCGCAGGAATGCCCTCAAACGCGCGCTTCGGGAGGAGTCCGAGCGTTAAGTTGCTCGCAAAGAAACTATACGGTTCCTCCAACTTGAAGCGCACAGTGCGGTCGTCGATCTTCTCAATCGAGACGCCGCGGAAGTTCTGCTTGAGGAGGTCATTGGGGAACTCCGGATCCTGCAGGACGCCGAAGGTAAAGGCGATGTCGTCCGCGCCGACGGGATGCGGAGATTCCTCCGTGGAATCGTGCCAGAAAAGATCGTCCTTGAGGCGCACTGTGTACATCGTCCCGTCACTGCTGGTATCGAGTGTTGCGAGATCTTCTTCGATTTTCTTCGACTCCGGATTGTAGCGAAGAAGGCCGGAGAACACGAGCGAAACGATGTCTCTGTTCACGTCGTTTGTGACGGAGAACCAGGGATTCAATTGCTGCAGATCACCCACGGATCCCTCGATGTAGGTGCCGCCCGTCGACGGCACGAGCATCGTATTTTCGCGGTAGAACTTCTGGAGGAGCACTCCCGTGCTCAGAAAAAAAAGCAGGAGGAGAACCGAAAGGATCCAACGCTCAAGACGCGTCAGGTTTTGGAGGAACCGTACCATTACAGGAATTATGAATTAAGAATTAAGAATTAGGAATACCAAATAATTATTCTTAATTCTTAATTCCTTATTCTTAATTCTCATCAGGCGTACCACTGCAACACCGCAAGCACGAAGAACGCGACACTCAGCCAGACACTGAAGATATAGACTGCGCGCTCCGCGCCTCTGCGCTGCACGAAGGTCGCCCCTGCGCCCCCGAAGGTCTGCGACAGCCCCGATGCCCGGTGCTGGATCAGGATCCCGAGAATCAGGAGGATGCCCGTCGCGATCTGCAGGAATTGGAGGATGGTCGTAAGCAGAGGGACCCAGTGTAGAACTTGAAAAGCCATCCGGCAACGGCAACGAAAAAGGCCGGTAGCACTGGTTGGCCTTGTTTGACCACCTTAGCAAAGAAAGTGCTACCGGCAAGGGGGTGCTTATACGGTCACCTCCTTTCTGGCTCTTCCCGAAGTTGTGAAAGAAGAGTCGCAGGGATACTAGCAGCAAAAAATAAACACTCAATGCATAGGTTCAGATACATATTGCACTCCCTGGGTCAGCAATGACCTATGGGCA
>JBBTTQ010000156.1:0-13549 GCA_038064175.1 Patescibacteria group bacterium | reverse complement strand
GGATCTGCGCATGGATGCCTGGATATGTTCTCCACACATTTTGGTCATGACCCGAGAGGACGTGGAGGGACTTGAACCCACGACCTTCTGGATGCTATCCAGACGCTCTTTCTCTGAGCTACACGCCCATATCCCATTCCAAAAGAGAAATAGGAGTAGGAGCATTCAAGCAGATATGAATTGGATGTCAAGTGGTGGAGTATGGATGGACAGATACATTTTCTTCTCGATTCCGGTAGAACTGGAAAAGGAGATGGTCTTAACGACCTGTGGTCGATATACGAAGCATATCGGGCACACGACTATACGAGAACTAGGATCGGCTTCCAGGAGAGAAATTTCCAGTATTCGGGCATTAGCGGCACCGATGGGATAGCAATACTATTTCTGATACTATTTCGGACGTATGAAAATTTCACCTCTCAAGCAACGGGATGAATCTGATTGTGGACCCACAAGCATTTATATGACTGTCAGATACTTCGGACTTCCGCAAACATTCAAGGAAATCGCGGAGAATTCGCAATATGTAAAGAAGGATGGCCTTTCAAATGTAGACCTTGTCGAGACATTGAAGAAACTGGGATTTGTTGTTCGAACAAAAGCAAATGCCACGTGGAGTGATCTCATGCGTTCTAACACCCCTGACAAAGTCATCATCGTATCTTGGATGAAATTCGGATACATGGGACATTTCAGTGTTGTTGAGAAAGTAGGTAAGAATTTCATCGAACTTGCCGATCCTCAGGACGGGAAGATCAATAAAACAGAGAAGATGCTGTTTATGCGCCTATGGATGGATTACGATGATATGTGGTATCCATCGAAGAATACCGATATTCAGTTACGATGGATGTGTGTTATCTCAAAAATGCGCACAAAAAAAGCCCGAGCCGGATAAACCGGCTCGGGCTATTCGTCTTACCTTTATTTATGTACCCAGCCAAGGAGACACATAAGGATGTGGAAGACGAGGTTAGTTGTCATATCGCTCCGATCAAGACCGGGGCATAGTTCTACAACGTCGATGCCGACGATGCGATTCTGACGGGCAATAGCTTCGAATAAACGAAGTATCGTCCCCGGCGTCATCCCTATAGGAACCGGCGTACCGGTTCCAGGGGCGAAGCATGGATCAAGCACATCAACATCGAAACTGAAGTAGCACGTCCTATCATGTGGTATATGTCGTTCGATGACCACATGTAGATCAGCATCGATTTCCCTTTGTCGTATCACGTGGCATCGATTGTGATGAGAAGGCGCACCGGCAAAGCCGCGGATCCCAAACTGGTAGATTTCCAAACCGGGATTCTCGTACAACACTCGGCTCATCACATTGCCGTGATGGTGACTGACGGAAGAGTCCCACTCGGCCAGATCCGTATGTGCATCGAAGTGAATAAGTGTGAGGTCCTTATACACTTCTCCACACGCACGGATGAGTGGCGCAGAAATAGAATGATCCCCGCCGATGAAGACTGGAAATGCCTTCCTGTGAAGGATAGCAAGGGCAGCTTTATGGCATCGTTCGTAGAATGCGTGGGGATTTTCGGAGAGATGATTGACCACGTTTCCTACATCCGCGAACGGCGCACCTTCAAGAATGACCTTACCAATATCGGCGCTGTACCAGCCTCGATTGGCTAACGTGAAGACATCCCGATCATAGGTGATGAAGCGGGTCGAAACCTCACGCATTCGCTCAGGACCATAACGCGTACCGGGATGCCCCGTCGTCGCTTGATCACTGCCGATGCCTGCGATCACGATCGATTCCTGCTCAACATCTATTACATTTACGCTCGGACAATGCGCAAAGGTCACCTTAGGGCGTACGAAACAATCAGAATCAATGATCGTACGAAGGTTGCGTTGCTCCTGTCTCGCCACGTCAGATGCTTCGATAAGGAACGACGCATCCATTAGCGGTGAGACCAGAGCATGGAACTGTCGATTATTTCTGCGACCACTGATACCCAAACATCGCGCAGCATTGGTTAGCGTGCATGGAGCTTGAAATGCATCAAGGATCTTCATGGATTCGCAGGTCATTTGCAGCCGCTGGCCAGTCAACGTATTGACGACCACCCGGATGCCAGTAGCCGTGTCCAGGCTTTCAAGAGACAGATGCTTTGAAAGCACGAAAGCTTTCGTTTTTTTCATATCTTTTTCCTTTTCTTTTTTTGCCCACACAGATGACAGTCTCGTCGCTTCTCAAAGTTGCGGAAATGGATTCCGAACATCAAGAAGTCGAGTTCTGCCGTTCTATTGAGCATGGTTGGTGTTGCGAAGCCAGTAAGAACTTTAATAGCTTCGAGGACATGGTAATTTGCCGTAATGGCACTGATCGCCCCAATGTTTCCTCCTTGAATATGGGACGGTGTGACTACGAGGTGTTCGTAGCCAGCATGGCTAAGTTGCTGAGTCAGTGCATGTTCGTAACAGTACCAACATGCGGATTTGCCGGGGATAATCGTAGGGCCAATGAAGCTTAAATGCCCATCGTATCCACCACAGAGAATATGGGGGATTCCAAGTGCATGACCTGCTTCCGTAACAATACGATTTATCATGTCTGTGTGCGGTTCGTCCGCACAGTTAATGATTAGGGTCGCATCTTGAGCTGCATCCATACACCCCTTCTTGGTGAGAATCTTCATACGCAGGATATTGGTCCGTATGCTGGGATCGATCTGGGCAAACTTGCCGGCAATCGTTGCAGCTTTCGGTTCGCCGACATCTGCAAGTGTGAACAAGCACTGGCGATTGAGATTTGAGAGCGAGCGGTCGATGATCTGGGAGCTGACCGCGAACGCTCCAACGTAAAGGTGCTCACAATATCTCCTTTCGGTTGATGTTGCCGCTGTTTCCAAGAAACGATGCTCAAGCACCATTAAAACTTGGCTTCAGCGGTACTGGGAGCTTTGCTATTGTTGCAGTAATGTATTTATTGAGTCAAACATATATTTTGTCAATTAAGGAATGAGAGTGGAATTATGATCTTAATTAAGCCAAAAATGGCGTTCTATGATACGAGAGAACATCATTGTTAATTGTATATATAATATATTATACTTATATTGTCTATTTGGTGGGCGATGATGGATTTGAACCATCGACCTCGACATTATCAGTGTCGCGCTCTAACCCCTGAGCTAATCGCCCGAACCTAAAAAACCCTTGAGGCCAAAAAAGGGTACCGTTTGTCGTATCCTCCTTCAAGCGCATTCTTGGCCACAATGCCCATCGGAATCCCGTGCCCTACTCCCTCTCATCCTGATCCGTTGCCCAGGTGACGAAGGCGTCGAGCGAGAGCGAGAACGGCAGGATCTGCCCGTCCAATTCGACGTTCCGGACGCGGAGCGTCTCGAGATTCAGTTCAAAGGTGAACATGCGGTCGCCGTTTCTGGAGGGCAGGACGATGTTTGAAATCAGTGCCGAGATCGGACCGACTTTGCTGACGACACTCTTGATTGTGAAGAGCACTCCCTTGGCACGGAGAATCTCCCGCGCACGTGACTGGATATCCTGCTCCGTCAGATTCAGCTCCGGCTTTTTTTGCTCGGGAGCAGACGGGCGGGATGACTCTTCTGCTAAAGATATTGCAGGAACCGGAGACAGGGTTTTGGAAAGCCGCTCAAGCCGATGTTGCAGATTCTGGGGCAACGCATCCTCGCGACCGGCTATGATTACGCGAAGAGCCTGCGTGTAGCGATCGGCGCGGTCGCTGAGATCCTTTGCCCGCATGCGCTCCAGAGACTCGAGAACGTGCGCTGCGAAGGAGGCGGCGTCATGATCTGAAGCTGCTCTGACATACGAAGCCGCGGCATCCTGCCACTTTTCGAAGGCAATCTCGGATGCAGGATCCTGCAGAAGATCCGCTTCGGGGAAGGCGCGAAGTCGCAGGAGCCTGAATTCGTCCGTTGGCCCGGTTTCCGGCAATGCCCATGCAAGAGAACGGAACGAAGGATGCACCGAGAGGAGGAGCGACAGATCGTCGAAGCGATTCAGCGCCTCCGCGAGAGCGAATGCAACGCTCGTGCGATCCGGAAATCTGGCAAGAAGAGCGGGGGCAAAACGAAGGAGAACTGCGTCTTCGGAAAGAGCTGTGTTGGCCTTCTCGCTTTGGAGCACCATGAGAGCATTCGCATCTTTTACATTTTCAAGAAGGAAACGGACGTAGCCGAGAATTGCCACCGTAAAATCCTCGCGCGCCCGCTTCTGGGCTTCCGGGAAACGAAGCATTGTTTCATTCAGAGCAAGCGGCTCCAGGAGCCTCATGGGCGGAAGCGGAGCATTCTTCTCCGCAACGGATGCGACGGCCTTGAGGCTGTCCCACTGCCGCTCAATGAATTCCGCGGGAAACGCCGTGACAGTACGGGGAGCGATCCAGGCATCGACCCCTGCGGTCAGATGCACAAAATCCCCGGGGGTCCCCCGCCACTGCATGCCGACAGGAACGATGACCATTCCGCGATCACTGCGGATCAGCACAGGAGACGTCAGCGCAGCAACCGTGAGGGTCGCCATGTGGCGCGCGGCAAAGAATCCGCCGGCAAGACCGATCAAGTCCGCGTCGGGAGT
This sequence comes from Patescibacteria group bacterium, assembly GCA_038064175.1. GTDB lineage: Bacteria > Patescibacteriota > Gracilibacteria > Peribacterales > Peribacteraceae > 2-02-FULL-52-16. The sequence continues at coordinate 8,962 of JBBTTQ010000156.1, read as the reverse complement.
CTTGAGATGCATCCGCGCGTGACCGGAAACGAGCGCCAACCCTTCGGTGAGCACCAGCGAATCACCGAGATCCTGCACCGTCGCACTCTGGACATGGACAACCGTGCCGTCTTTTTGGATCCGGATACCGGAAGATACGTCCGCGATCGTTCCCGCGAGCTCACTGTGCCGCTCGGATACGGAGACAATGAGTAAAAGAAGGAAGAGCGGCGCGACTGCGATATGCCGATGTCCGGAATCTTTTTTGGTATGCATTTTTCCCTTCAGTATAGCGGAAAACACTCCTTTTCTCAATGGATGGAACGGGAGAGAACATGCGGGACACATTTTTCCCCTAGCCCTGACCCCAGCCCTAGCCCTATCGTTGCCTCATGCGTGTCATTGGCATTGACCCTGGCCTTGCAACGATCGGACTCGGTGTTGTAGATTCACTTGGACCGGACGACCTCCGCGTCGTCGAGTGGCTGACGATCGAAACGAAACCGGGTGCCTTGGGGAGCAGACTGAAGGAAATCCGCACGGATCTTTCGGACTACATCAAAAAACTCAAACCGGATCTCGCCGTCGTCGAGAAGATTTTTTTTGCGATAAACGAGCGGACGGCCATCGACGTGGCTCACGCGCGCGGCGTCATTCTCGAAACGATTGCGTCCAGGAGCCTCCCCATCATCGAACCCACCCCGCTGGAGCTCAAAAGCAGCCTTACGGGCGATGGCCAAGCCGACAAACGCCAGATGCAGGACATGCTGAAACTGCTCCTCAAGATCGAAGAAATTCCCCGCCCCGATGATGCAGCCGACGCACTGGGACTTGCGGTATTTGGGGCCTTGTACCACAAGAAGAGAACGATGCTCGCTTGAGTATGCAGTTCCGAAGACTCAAGAAACAAAGAAAGAACCAAATGCCAGGCATCAATGTCGAACAATGAGATTTGATTGCACATTTCTTTGCTATTTGTTTCTTCGGGACTTCCGTCTGCAACTTCGCACTTATTTCCGGATCGTCCCTTTATCGACCACCCTCACTTCCGCTCCATGCAATTTCTCCGGCTGGTGCGTCGCCGTGATAATCACCTGATGATCCTTGAGTGAGGCCAGGACTCCATCCTGATGTTCGTCATCGAGCTCGGAGAAGACGTCATCGAGGAGGACCACGGGCTTTTCGCCCCGCCGGATTTCCAGGTACGAAACTTCCAGAAAGAGAAGCGCCAGCACCGCGGTCCGCTGCTGACCGCGGGAGGCGAAGCTGCGCAGATCGCGTCCTTCCACGGCGATATGCCAGTCGTCGCGGTGAGGGCCGATGCTCGTTGCCTGCAGCAGAATGTCGCGCTCGCGGTGGCGACGAAGCATCGAGAGCAGCTCCTCTGCGAGCCGTTCCTGCAGCGTTTCTCCTCCTTTGCGATCGTAGACGAAGCGAACATCTGATCCGTTCTCGCCCAGGGCAGCCAACTCTTCCCGGAGTGCGAGACCGAAGGTTTCAATGAGCTCCAGTCTTCGAATGGTCAGGAGGCTCCCCTTTTCGGAAACTGCCGTGTCCCATGTCTCCAGCTCACCCGCCGAAGCCTCGTCTTCTGCGATCCGCCGAAGGAGCGCATTCCTCTGCTTTACAGTCTTCTGGTACGCAGAATGCGCTTCGCTGTACTCGGGACTCACCTGACAGAGGATCTGATCCAGAAACCGCCGCCGCTCCGACGGGGGGCCGCCGAAGAGATTCAGATCGGAGGGGAGGAACGTCACGGTCGGCAGATGGCCGACGATCGAAGACACCGGGACTTTGACATCATTCACAAACGCCGCCTTGGCCTTGCGGGGCAGGAGCTGGCTCACGATCTCGAGCGTCTCTTTTTCACCCGCGTCCGAAACCGTTTCCGCTCGGAGACGATAGAATTCCGTTCCCCACCGAGGGAGATCTTCTTCCTCGCTCCCCAGGCACGACCGGCCAAGGGAGAGAATCGAAATCGCCTCGAGGATATTGGTCTTGCCGCTCCCATTGGAGCCGAGGAGCAGATGAAGGACGTTGTCCCACGGAAGATTACACTCCGTATAGGATCGGAATTGTGTGAGGGAAAGGGATCGGAGACGCATGGGGGAATGAGAATATCATAACCTACCACAGCTCGCGTTCTGTTACCTGAGCGGATCGCCGGGGCAGGAACCCCGGCTACGGTTTTACTTTTTCTGCGAGCAAAATTGCTTCATCCACCAGTTTCCCGGCGAATTCCAGGTACTCTTTCCTCCTGATGTACCGGGAAAGCGCGTCACCTGTGATCCATATGTGCCCATCAATCTCCTTGTTATCCACACAGACCTTGGCATTTTCCGGTGCGAGTGCGAAAACGTATTCGATGCTCTGTCCGCAGACGTTATCCGGACAGAAGCGGCGGTAGGACGGCGGAAAATCGTATTTGTACGTGCGCGAAGACTTGCCGAGCACTTTCACGCCTTCCCGAACGCCGGCTTCCTCATGAAGCTCCCGGAGCGCCGCCTGCTCGATCGTTTCCCCTTGCTCGACTCCGCCCTGCGGCAACTGCCAGTCGTCCCGCTTGCGGGGCTTATGGAGGAGGAGAAGCTGAAAAGCAGACTCCCCGGATGCGGGCCTGAGAAGAACCACGGACGCCGCTCTGCGATAGATGTCTTCCATAAAGACACTATACATCCAAAACGCACGTCGGAGTTCGAAGCAAGAAACGAAAGAAATAAGAAACATAAGGGAAAAGGAAACATCAAAATCACTTATTTCTCTTCTGTCCCTTAAGTCTCTTACGACGAATGCTTCTCCTCCTTCAGCTTCGTTTCCATCTTCTTCCTGCACGTCGGACAGTATTTGTCCGTCTTGAAATCCTTCCAGGAGATCCCCCGGTTGTTTTGCCTATGCAAACGGACGGTTCCGACGCGATCGCCGGAAACCTTGCAGAACATTGCGAAGACGGTGCGCTTTCCTCGTGGCATAGTTGCCGTACTTTACTGAGCAAGCGCTATGAGCGCAAGGCCTGAATATACGATGGTGAAACTGACTATTTTGACCGTTACGGACTGTTTTGTCAGGAGTTCTTTGGGTGCGGAAAGCGGCGCTATCCGTACCATGAGCCATGCGAAGAAAAGGACAATGAAGGGCTGGGCATTCCCGACGACGGAAACAAGCGACGCGGGACCGGAAGCGAACGCTGCGGTTGTCAGGAAATTTCCCGCGGTAAAGAGGCCGATCGCGCATATACCCCAGAGATAAAAGCTTTTTGGCGCTTCAGAGACATACTGGAAGATGTTTCGACGAAGCGAGGGGATGAGAAGAGGAATCATCATGGTCGTCACTTCCCGTCCGATGAACATCCAAAAAAAGACCTGAAAAAGATGGATACCCTGCAGAAGGAGCGCTTTCTGAAGAATATAGAAAGGAACATAGCTGCAGCCAAGAGCCGGAAGCCACAAGAGCGATCGCGGCTTTGTGATTTTTTGGTGCCACAGAGAGAGCACGACGATTCCGCCTATCACCAAAGCCGCACCTGCGAGCTGCATTCCGGACCATCGTTCATCGAAAAGAAAGAACCCGGCGATGCCCATCACGATCGCCATAATCGACCAACCGATATTTGCCACCGAGACATCCAGCTCGCGGATCGTACGGTAGAACACAAGATCGCCGATCCATCCCGTGATTCCGGCGAGGGCAATCCACCACATCCATGGCGTTCTGATATCGACGAAAACCGCCATCAAGAGAAGCATCACGAGACTGATACCGGACAGAAACCATCCGAGAACGAAAGGATTTTTCTGGTAGTGACGGACGAGCAACGAATCGACAACGTTCATCGCTGCCCAAAAGAAAATCGCCGCGAATTGATAGGTGATCCACATATCACCCTCCGCTCATGAATCCTTTCGACCCCGCGGTCTGGAGATGAGAGAACGCCCCATTGGCCGCAACCGCCCCCTCGCCCGCGGCCGTCGTGAACTGCGCGAAGTAGTTCGAAGCGTTCGTGTTGTCGCCGGCCGCGAAGACTCCCGGAACGGATGTCTCCTGATTTGGCTGTACTTTGATGAATCCGCGCTTATCCAGTGCCGTGCCAAGCTGCTCCGCCAAGTCCGTCGACGGATCCGACCCGATCTCGATGAAGACGCCGTCCAGTGTGATCTCGTCAGAACCCTCGAAAGCCTTGTCGAGCCTGAGTCCGCGGACTTTCTCATCCCCGAAAATCTCTTGGGGATTCCGCTCGAGAACGAAGACGACATTGTCGCGGGCTTTGACCCGGTCCACCCAATAGGGTTCCGCGCGAAATGCATTGCGGCGATGGATCAAATACACCTTTTTAGCGACCTGCGCCGCGATGGCGGCTCCTTCGACGGCGCTGTCCCCTCCTCCAATCACGGCGACGTCTTTGCCGCGGTAGAAGAACGCGTCGCACGTGGCGCAGTACGTCACGCCTCTGCCGGAGAACTCCTCCTCGCCCTTGACGCCGAGATGCCGTTTCTTGCTGCCGGTTGCGAGGATCACCGTCCTCGCCTCCGCCGTTTCCCCGCTCTGGAACGTTACGGTGAAAACGTCCCCTTTCTTCTGAAGCCGGTCAACGCGCGCGATCTTGTGCGTCACTTCCTCGAAGCTCATGGCATGCTTCTTGAAGTTCTCCATGAGGTCGGGGCCTTTGATATCGATGATCCCCGGCCAGTTGCCGACTTCGGCGGCGGTGAGGCCCATGCCCCCGTCTTCCGCGCCGACAATGAGCGTCTTCAATTTATACCGCGCGGCGTAGATGGCCGCCGTATAGCCTGCGGCACCGAGACCGATGATCAGAACATCGTGCATCAAGAAAAGGGTAAAGGAATGTTATCGTAAGCGCAAAGCGTCACCCTCACCCTGTCCATCCTCGCACCCTCATCGCTTCCAGAATCCTTTTGACCCCCACCGAGAACGAAGCCTGGCGGTAACTCAGATTCTCCCGCCGCGCTTCCCTCCGCACCGCCTTGTACGCATTCAGGATCACGCGTTTGAGTTCATTATCCACCTGCTCCTCCGTCCACTGCTCGCCGGACCTGCCCTGCGACCACTCGAAGTAGCTGACGGTCACACCGCCGGCATTCGCGAGCACATCGGGGATCACGGTGATGTCCTTTTTCTCCAGAATGGCGTCGGCCTCCGGGGTTACGGGCCCATTCGCGAGCTCCAGAATGAACCGCGCATGGATCTTTCCTGCATTCTTTTTGGTGATCACATTATCGAGCGCAGCCGGAATCAGAACATCGCACGGGAGTTCCAGGAGTTCTTCATTGCTGACTTGATGAACGCCGTCCATCTTCATTTTTTCCAGATCGCAGACCGACCCATCGCAGTACTCGCCCGTCACGGAACCCGTCTTTTTCTTGTACTTCTCGATGCGGACGGGGTCGATCCCCTCCTCCGCATAAATGCCGCCGTGCGAATCGGAAATGGCGACGACCGCGTAGCCCGCGTTATGCACGAGATGCGCCATGTTGGCTCCCACATTGCCGAACCCCTGAATGACGACTTTGAGACCTTCCGGATCTAGAGCCTCCCGTTCCAGAAGCTCCTGCAGGATGAAAAATCCTCCGCGGGCGGTCGCGGCGTCCCGGCCGACGGAGCCGCCGTAGACAAGAGGTTTTCCCGTGATCATCGCAGGACTGTAGGTGCGCGTCGTCTTCTCATACTCGTCGCGCATCCATGCCATGATGTCGTGGTTCGTATTCACATCGGGAGCGGCACAGTCGATATCAGCGCCGAGGTGGTCTTTGAACGCCCGCACGTAGGCGCGGGAAACAGCCTGCACTTCCTTCTTCGAAAATTCCTTGGGGTTAAACTGCACGCCGCCCTTCGAGCCTCCGAACGGAATCCCGACGACCGCGGTCTTGATGGCCATGAGCGCAGCCAACGCCTTCACTTCGTCCAGATCGGCCAGCGGGTGGTAGCGGATGCCCCCTTTGTAGGGTCCCCGGGCATTATTGTACTGCACGCGGAACGCGGGAAAGTGGACTCTGGAGCCGTCATCCTTCGTGATCTCGATCTCTTTCTTGTGAATATATTGCGGCTCCGCGAAAAGTTTCTGCTCCGCTTTCGAAACCTTGAGTCTCCTCAGAGTCTGCTCCAGATTTTTCTGAAAACGCGCGTAGGGACTCATAGCTGCCATAGTGATTACAGATGGTAGCAGAATCTCCCGTAGAGATCGACCGCCGGTCGATCTTCTCAGCAGTCCATCGGGATCCCGCGACCTTCGCAGACCGCATCCAGAACCTGATTCTGCGCAACCATGGACGTCCTGGCGGCCTCCAGAAGATTTCCGGACTGAAGCGGCACTCCGCGCCAGACGTTCAGATGTTCCTCTTCATGCAGGTGTTCGTCGAAGTACACATGCGCACCCTCGCTGACAAGACCGTAAAAATCGCGGAGACCCCGCTTCTTCGTCTCTGCAATCGCCGGCAATTCGAGCTCGATCGCGTATACGGCCGCAACGCCGCTCTCAAAGCTCTCCTCGCATGCCGTCTCGAGTGACCGGACGGCCTGCTGCGTCTTGTGGGACGGCGTGTGCGACAGGAGTTCCCTCTCGGAAACCCCGAGGCTCTTCGCGAATCTCTTCCAGAGCTTTGCATGCTCTTGCTCCTCTGTGATGTTCTTCGCGATCAGCTTCTTCTGTGCGCTGTCCCGGGCCCGCTCATGCACCCGTGCGACGATTCCCGGAATGCGCTCAACCAGATGGAAATATTCCTTCGCATAGAATGCGAGATCCCCTTTGGTGAGTTCCCCCTTGCTCCATTTCTGGTAGAAAGGGTGCTTCAGGAGGCTCATGGAAGCAATGAACGGATCGAGTGTGGAGAGAGTCATAAAAGGAGAAAGGAATGCAGGGAAAGAATATTTTGCTTGGGAGATTGGTGCAAGCAAAAACTGGAACAGTGGGACAGGAACGTTCCTGTCCCACAATTTTTACACTCAATGCAGCATCTCAAACATCCATCCATACAGTCGCTGTGCTCCTTCGACAAGCCCAGGGCGATTGAGGAGCGAATCGTCGATCACACGGACTCGTCCGGCTTGGATTGCCCGAAGCGAACCCCATTCCGGCCGCTTCAGCAGCAGTTCTCTCGGTGCCAGCGATCCCGCGCCGCACCAGCTGATAATGATCATATCGGGATCGAATGCGCGCATCTGATCGAGTGTCACTTCCTTACTTAATTCTCCGGAAAGGACGGGAAACTGCCTGCCGCCTGCAAGCGCGGCAATTTCCGGAACCCAGTTGCCGGATGCGAACGGAGGGTCATACCACTCCTCATACAGTCGCGGATGTCCGGGGAGCAATCCCGCTTTTTTCTTCACATCATTGAACCCCTGCTGCATTTTGAGGATCAGTGCTTCCGCTTCCTTCTCGGCTCCGACGAGCGTCCCAAGCGCCCGGATGCTTTCATAGATCTGATGCATCGTGCGCGGATCCTGATGAACGACGGCGAAGTCGACTTTCCGGAGCTCCTGAGACAATCGATCCTGGATCACCGTTCCCGTGAGCACCAATTCTGGTGAAAAAGACTGGAGCTCCTCCGGGTTCACCTTCTTATGACCGCGCACATGCGGGATCCCTTTGGCCTCCTCCGGGAAATTGCTGAACTGATCGGTGCAGACGATTTCCTTGCCTTGCCTCAAGGCAAACAGGATTTCCGTGGCCGCCGGAGAGAGGCTCGCAATGCGCATCAATAAGCCAAAACACTTGGAGTATACCTTTTTTCTTGCGGACAGGTCGTAACAGTGATTACGTAGACCCTATGGAAGGGAACGAAAAAAACCACTATCGGCTCTCGGAGCTTCGGTAGTACGGGAAGCATGAACTCATCGAACCACTAGATCTGCGCACACATGGTGAATCAACCTCATTAGATGGTTCGATCCTTGGCCGCCATACACAAGTTCGACGACTGGAAAAAGGAAGCACGATTGAAGTGATGCATCAAACCGCAGAGTACATCTACGTTCTTTTGCAAAATGGTATATGGCTTGCCTGTTCCCGCGATGCACTTCGAGGCCTCCTGGTCCGAAAACCACGCTCGGACGAAGCTAAAAAACCGACGAACCTGTCGACTCAACCATAGGAGCGGATATAGCATATCTTCTGCTGTGGAATTACCATTTGCCAATCGCGAGGCGGCAGGACGGCTTCTTGCCGAAGAACTGAAATTACTGCGCCTGCCGGGTGACACGCTCGTCCTCGCCCTCGTCCGCGGCGGGGTCGTCATCGGTCGGGAAATCGCTAAAGACCTTAGATTGCCGCTCTACCCGTACATGGTCCGGAAACTCGGGCACCCCGCCCATCGGGAGTACGGCCTCGGAGCCATCGCGGAAGGCGGCGCGACGTATCTGGATGAAGCAGCGATGCACGGAAACGGCCTTACGTGGGAGGATCTCGAGCCTGTGATCGAGGAAGAGACGAAGGAACTCGCCCGGCGGAAGCAAACATATGCGGTACAGCCGAGGCCGCCGCTGAAGGGAAAAACCGTGATTCTCACCGATGACGGCGCCGCGACCGGAAGCACCCTCTTCGCAGCCATCGATGATCTCAAAAACGCCCGCGTTCGGCACATCCTCATCGCGCTACCAGTGGCTCCGCACGATACGTTACAGGAGCTTCGAAAACGCGCGGATACGGCCGTCGTACTGGCCACCCCCTCCCCTTTTCATGCCGTCGGACAGTGGTACCGGGAATTCCCGCAGGTCGAGGATGATCAGGTGATCGATGTCCTCAAAAACGCCGCGACGCAGGCACGATGAAGGCAAAATCTTTGCATCATCACGAGGAGGAAACTGCCGCTATACTATATACGTGCCGGGATGGCGGAATTGGTAGACGCGCACGACTCAAAATCGTGTGCCGAAAGGCACTGAGGGTTCGATTCCCTCTCCCGGCACCAAAGCGACATCCTAGTGTAGTGTAACTGAAATAACTTTACAAACAACTCTGTGTGCGCTACCATAC
>JBBTTQ010000155.1:0-4230 GCA_038064175.1 Patescibacteria group bacterium | reverse complement strand
ACGTACTTCATGGCAGCATCGTACCAAAAAAGTTTGCGGTTGGCGCATGAAAGGGAACGCGCTGCGCTGGGAGCCGCGCCGCGGGTGGCGCACGATGGCGCAAAGCGCCGGATTTCCGATGTGGTCGGAGTGAAAGGACTCAAACCTCCACCTCCCCGCATTCGCAGGGCGCTCTGATCATGAATTTCATCCAATTAAGCTACACTCCGAATGATCTTCGGTATGAAGATGCGAGAATCATACTGCCGTTGACGCATAAATCAATAATCGATACCCTAATTCTGTCACCACTTCGTGACAACACATGCACGTCGAACAGAGGATCAAAGAACGGCTCAAGGGCATTGGACTCTCGGACGCCGAAACGGCGGTCTACATGGCTCTCCTTTCTTTGGGACCGCAGCCAGCCAGCGTTGCAGCCAAAAAGTCGGGGCTCAAGCGGGCGCATACGTATAATGTTCTCGAAGATCTCATCCGGAGCGGCATCGTGCAGGAATTCACGAAGAGCGGCATCAAATACTTCACCTGCCTCCCGCCGCAGGTTCTTGTCACGATCTTAGAACAGCGGGAGCAGGAGCTCGACGCACGGAAAAAGAAGCTACTCGAGGTCCTCCCCGATCTCGAACACATCCGGAATCCCGCAATACTCCAACCCAAAGTCCGCTTCTTCTCGGGGATCGACGGCATCAAGCAGATTTATGAAGACACGATCCGTGAGCCAAAGAAGGATCTCCTCGCCATCGGTGATTTCGATCACTTCTTCCCACGCGAACATAGTAGAGACTTAAACGACTGGATGTGGGACTACTGCCAGAGGCGCGCAAAGCGGGGTGTGACGTATAAGGGCATTGTGAACAAGTCCGAAACGACTGACCTGGCTTTCAAACGCCGCAAAGGCGAACGGCGGGTCTTCAAGATGCTCACAAACACGGATATGACGGTCGAGATCAACATCTACGGCAATAAAGTGGCGATCATCTCCTCCTCGCGCGATATGGTTGGGCTTTTGATCGAAGATAAACCCATCGCGGACACCCTCCGGAACTTCCACGCCGCGATGTGGAAGAAATTGCCGGATTACCGATAAATGTTGCCAGTTGCTCGTTAGCTCGTTGCTCGTTTGCCGCTAAACGGGTAACGAACATGGTTCGAGTAACGAGCAACGGATCAAAAAAGTGTGGGCGGGAACATGGAGAGCCCCATCTTGTTTACTTCCATTGACATCCTGTGGATAACTCAAAATCAGGGCATCCTGTTGAACAAAAAATTATGTCAACTTTTGTATAAGTTTTGTATTCTCACAACACTTTCTTCGCTCCACGAGGCCAGATCCTTGCACGATTCCCTTTAAAGAGTAGGATGCAACGACTCCTGAAGTCAGTGATGATCCTTTCTATCGCCGCTCCCTGCTCTGAAAAGAGTAGTCACTCCCACTGTATAACGCTGGTTCCTCCCGGCCACCACTCCTCAAACCTTTTGAGCACCCTGGGTATAGGACACTCGATCGTTGTATGAAGATCGAGTGGCTACTCTTTTCCCGGCATCCGTGGAAGGAAACCTTGACGGTTTCCTTCCATGAGCCATCCTTCCCTTCCATGGAGCGCTTAAGCCAGGCAAAGCCCGGCTTCGCGCTTTTTTTATGTCCACATCAGATCCTTTGAATCAGGAATGGATCGGCACAATCTCCAATTGCTTGATACAACCATCAAGAACGGCAATCTTCGGTCCATGCTCCTCAGCAATCTTTTTTCCCTCCGCACGATTCTCTGCGCCCATAAGAGCCATTGCACACTGTTGCTCCAGAATATTCAGCATTAATTGCAGGTCGCTCAACACGAGTGGCTGCCTGTCGGAAATATGCATCATTCTTTGCTGAAAAACATCACGAAGCCGAAGCCCTATCCTGAGTCTGCTCGAACCTTCCGGCACCAATTCAAACGTTTTACTGTCATGACGAACGATTTTTGAGCCCTGCTTCACGCCTGCGAGACTGACGGCGTTGATCACTTCTTCCTTGAACATGTGAAGACACTATAGATTTTCAAAAGAACATCAACATCAGAGAACGACGATCCTTTGATTTTGGCTCTTCAAAGCAAAAAATCAGGTCTGTTTCTTCTTCGCAGCCGCGTCCAGAAGGGTTTTGCTGGGTTCCGGAACGCCTCCCGAGGTTTCCAGTTTCTTCTGGAGTTCCAAAAATTTCTTCTCCTCGTCCTTCGTGACGGCCTCCCCGAGCATCTGTTTTTTCCGGATGGCGTTATATTCATTCGTCCAGAGTTCCCTGTCCCTCCAGGCGCGGTACTGTTCGAGGCTCATCTTCTTCGCTTTGGCTTTCTTCTTTTCTTCCTCTTCCCTCTCTTTGGCTTTTTCAGCGGATTTGGCTTCCTCGCGGCCGACTCTGGCGCTCGCGATCCATTTGGAGATCTTCTCCTCCACGATTGCGCGCTTCTCGGTATAGCGCTCACGGCTGAGTTTCCGGATCTTCTCCGTGCGTCCCTCGTCCTGCTCGAATTTGGGCGGAGCCAGCGTCGAGACCGAGAAAGGCTTCGAAGGAATTCCTTTGATCATGAGACGCATGTACGCGTGGTACTTGGGGAGGCTCAGGATGTCCTTTTGATCGACCATTTCCTCGAATTGGAGACTTAAGGGTTCCGCATCGTCCGAGCCCACCTGGAAGCACGTAAGCGACCCCACATTGCCGAAGACCGCATCCCTGAGCACCGTGGACTTATCTCCGATGAGGAGTTGATTGATGTACTGATTCGCCATCGTGAGGTTCAAGCGGTATTTTCGCGCCTCCGAGAGGATCGTCGCGAAGGATTCCGTCGCGAAGTTCTGGAACTCGTCGACGTAGAGGAAGAAATCTCGTCTCTCGCTCTCCGGCACGTCCGCCCTGCTCATGGCGTCGAGCTGGAACTTCGTCACGAGCATGGAACCGAGGAAAGCGCTCATGTCCTCGCCGAGCTTTCCTTTGCTCAGATTTACCAGAATGATCTTGCCGCTGTCCATGGCGTGACGGACGTCGAGGGTGGATTGCACCTGACCCACGATATTCCGGATCATGGGCACCGACAGGAGCTGGCCGATCTTGTTCTGGATGGCTGCAATGGCTTCCGTGCGGTATTTCTCCGACCAGGAGGTGTATTCGTCCTCCCAGAAGCTTTTCACCAGATGATCCTCGACGTGGGAAACGACCTTCGCCCGGTAGGCGTCGTCCGAAAACATCCGGAGAATGCCGAGCATGGAATTGCCTTCGGTTTCAATAAGAGCGAGGAGGGCGTTTCTCAGAATATATTCCATGCGTCCGCTCCAGACATCCGGCCAGAGCTTCTTAAAGACACTCATCATGCCGGAAGCCACGAGCGCCCGCTGCTCCGGCGCGCGGCAGGTCAGCATATTGAACGAGAGCGGAAATTCCCTGTCCGCCGGCTCGAACAGCACGACGTCATTCGTTCGACTCGCCGGCACGAATGTGAGCACCGCATCGACGAGATCGCCATGCGGATCGATGACGGCCACCCCCCTCCCCATGTGGATGTCGGAAAAGATCATGTTCTCGAGCAGCGTTGATTTTCCCATGCCGGTTTTTCCGATGATGTACATGTGACGGCGGCGGTCGTCCGTCCGGATACCGAATTTTGTTCTGCGGCCGCGGAAAACGGCCTCACCGAGGATGGTTAATTCCTCATCCGATTCCTCGGGAATGGGCAAGTCCACGGGCGGTTCCAGTTTCTTCGAAGTCACGATGTCGAGGTTTGGGGTTTTGACGTAGATATTCGGCACATGCCAGAGCGTCGCGAGTTCCTCGACGGAAAAAAGATACGGTTCGCGATGGAAACCGAGCGGAAGCGCGGAGGTGATCCGGACCTCCTCTTCTTTGAATCCATTGCTCTGAGGCAGGGTGAACTGGCGAAAACTGCCCGCAATCTCCGTGAGTTTCGCGGAGGCTTCTCGCGCGTTCTTTTTGTCGGTGAGGACGCTCACCCGCACATTCGCGCGGAAGAGGAGCCTGTTCACCTTGTCGACGGCGCCGATCACGGGATCCTCCCGCTCGTGGGTGCGCATGGCCTTGCGCATCGCATCGTTATCCTCCGCCTCACTCTCCCCGCTCTCTTCCCCCGTGAGGAACGAAATGCTTTTCTGATGGGGCGATGGAAGGAACCATGCCCGAAATCTACCCATCAACATGTCGAGAGGAAAGAAGAAGAGACGCCGCCAGCCGCGGGCAAG
>JBBTTQ010000154.1:0-5173 GCA_038064175.1 Patescibacteria group bacterium | reverse complement strand
ACTCAGCTTCAAACCGAAAACCGATGACATGCGCGAGGCCCCGAGCCTCGATCTGATTCCTATGCTGATCGAAGCAGGTCACACCGTGTATGCCTACGATCCCGCGGCCATGGAGAACGCAGCAAAGCTCCTGCCAAAGGAAACAGTCTTCGAAAAAGATGATCTTTCGGCGGCGAAAGGTGCCGACGCGGTTGTTCTCTTAACCGAATGGGACGAATTCCGCGGAGTGGATCTCTCCGAACTGAAATCGACGATGAAAGGGCAGGATCTCTTTGACGGGCGGAACATCTACGAACCTGCTGAAGTCCGCGAAGCGGGGCTCGAGTACCACGGCATCGGAATGGCGTGATTTTCAAACCACTGCCTTTACTCCCCCATGTCCCCTGCCCTTTTCTTGCTGCATGATTTCGAGCACACGCGCACGTGGCGCAAAATCAGGATGTAGATGCTTGAATGCTTCGCACGGAAGTGAACTCACTCCGCTTTCCCTTAAAAGCTCCGTATACTGAACGAAGAGAGGGTTATTTTCTGGGGTGGTCGGAGACGCGTCGGGTGAATCCATTGTAGAATGGGGAAGGATTGATTTGTAATATACTTTAATACTATACTTTGTCAATTATTGATCTCTTATGAAAGTCCTCCTCACCGGTGCTGCCGGCTTTATCGGGTTTCACACGGCTCAAAAACTCCTCGCGCGGGGCGATGAAGTCGTGGGTCTCGATAACATGAGCCCCTACTACGACCCCACTTTAAAAGAGGCTCGATTGAAACAGCTGGAAGGCAAAAAAGGATGGACATTCATTCGCGGCGACATCCTCGACCGGAAAACCGTCGCGAAGGCGATGAAAGGATGTGACCGCGTCTGTCACCTGGCCGCGCTCGCGGGAGTGCGCTATGCGTTCGACCATCCGGATGAATACATCGCCATCAACATCACCGGTTTCTTCCATGTGCTCGATGAAGTGCGCGTGCAGAAAGTCCCGGGGCTGGTCTATGCCTCCTCGAGCTCCGTCTACGGAGGCAATACCAAGCTCCCCTCGTCGGAAGATGATCGGACGGACGATCCATTGTCGCTCTATGGACAGAACAAGAGGGACAACGAGCTCATGGCGCACACATATCATTCGCTCTACGGAACGAACGTCACGGGCCTTCGCTTCTTCACGGTTTACGGCCCCTGGGGTCGCCCCGATATGGCGCTCTTCCTCTTTACGGACGCGCTCCTCAAGGGAAAGACCCTTCCGATCTTCGGCGAAGGGAAGATGCAGCGAGATTTCACGTACGTGGATGATATCGTCTCGGGCATCATCGCATCCATCGACAAAAACTATCCGGAAGAAGTCTTTAACTTAGGCTGCGGCAGGAAAGAAGAGTTGATGGAATACGTGCGGATGGTGGAAGTATCTTGCGGGAAGGAAGCGAAGAAGGAATTCCTCCCCATGCAGCCGGGGGACACCAGATCCAGCCTCGCGGATATTTCGAAAGCGAAGAAAATGCTCGGATATGAGCCGAAGACGACGATCCGGGAGGGGGTCCCGAGGTTCATTGAGTGGTATAGAAAATACTACGGATTGTAGGATTCGGATTTGGATTCGGATTTGGGAGAATGGTGTTCCTAATCCAAATCCGAATCCAATGCTCGCTTTACCCATACTTCGGGTCTCTTCCGTATTTTCTCAAACCTTGACCGCTCGATTTTTTCACAGGGGTTGAGACAAATCACCGCCTGCGTTTCACCGAGGAATTCCGGCTCGTATCGACGAACCGGAAAACGACTTTCATACTGCCACTGATGACCGAAGGGACCGGAAATCAAAATCGCACCCGTGGCGTGACGCTCTTGAAGCATGGCCATGACTTCGCGGGCCGGCCCCAGAGGGGTGATCGACGGAAGCAAAACCGCCGTGAGGATCGTGACCCCGGTGAGAGGAACGAGGAACCAGGGCAGCCACCCATCACGCGGGGGATGCGCACGGAAGAGGAGCACCGCACCGGCGATCCAGAGCGGCGTGAAGTAGATGTCGTAGTAATCACGGAACGAGAGGAACACGAACGCACTGACGAGGAGGAAAGAGAGAAGCAACTCCCACCGGCGATGGAGAATTAATCCTGCAACACCAAGAATCGAGAGGACGAGGCTTCCGCCCGTAATCCATTCGCGCAGAAGGAACCAAACCCACCAGGAGAGCGGAATATCCAGATTTTCGGATCCGGCATTGATGAAACTCCCGAGAATGAAGGGGTTTGTGAGCGCGTAGGCGAAGACGAGAATGACCGGACCGGAGATATAGAGCGCCTGCTGCCATCGGGAAATTGAGCTCCGAAGGTATACAGCTGCAACCAGCGGAAAGAAGAGAACGATCTGATACGCCGTGAAGAGCGATGCAAGCCAGAAAAGTCCGAAGAGGAACAGAAACGCCGGGGAAAACTCTTTCGGCTTCTTCGTGAATGCAACGGCGACGATCACGAGTGCCTGAACGGCCGTCAGCGGCGCCATCATGATCGTTCCTGTTTGAAGTGCGACCGCGGCTGAAAGGAGCCATGCCCCGCTCAAAAACAGACGTGCGGTCCTCGAGAGACCTTCTGACATATTCCAGACGAGAGTAACCGCCCAGACGAGGATGAGCGCGAAGAGAATCCGCCAGAGGAGATCCTGGTGCGGAATATTCTCCGTCAGACTCAGGATGAACCGCATGACGGGCGGCTGCGGATAGGGAATGTTGAGGAGGTATTTCGCCTCGTCCGTGCGGACGCCGCCGGCTGTCCACTGCAGGAGCGCCAGCGCAATCCCGTACATGCCAAAGATGAACGTCATGAATCGTCTCGACATGTGCGGAGCGTGGAAGACCGAAAGGCGATGTCGTAGCACGCGCTCTCATCTCGTCCCCGGTGATGCTGTCGATGCACGACACGCATCCCCCCTTCGCGCACCTCGCGGAGCGCAATATCCGAGAGGACCCACCCCTGCTCGGAGGCAATGCGGTTCATCTCGGTCTGGACCATCCGACCGAATGCAGGATCGATATAGATGCGTCCGATGGCGAGAATGCGAGGAGTGAAGTCAAGAAGCGTCACAGCAAGAACGACAGCGAAGAAGATCCCCTGACTTCCTCCTCTGCCCTTGAGGAGAAGCGAGAGCACCTGCCACAAATACTGGAGTTCGACTTGCGCGTTCAATTTGCTCTCTCCAGCTTTGCGAAGGCGGAACACGAGCGGCGCTTCATCAACGGAAGTGCCTGCCGGAAGCCAACTGATGATCTCTAGGAGGATTTTAAACCCGCGCGGGCGGAGATGCTTCTTGATGCGATCAAAAAGCGACCGGTCGATCGCGAAAAATCCGCTCATGGGGTCGGTGACCCGATGCCGGCAAACGAGCAACCCGAATGCGGTCGCGACCCGGCTCGCAAAATGCCGCGACTCGACCCAGCCCTCGATACTCCCTCCTTTGGCATACCGCGATCCGAGCACGAGACCATGATTTTTCGAAACGAGCTTTGCCATGGTCGGAAGCAGCGCAGGATCATGCTGACCGTCGGCATCCATCACGGCGAGGATGTCCCCTCTGGCGATCGAGAATCCCTCGGTGACCGCCGAGGACAGTCCCCTCTTCCCGATCCTCCGAAGGACCCTGACTTTTCCACCCACATGTTCGGCGATCTCCCATGTCCTGTCCGGCGAATCGTCATCCACGACAATAATTTCATATGCCATGCCCGAAAACGCTGCGTCGATTTCCCGCAAGAGCGCCGGCAGGTTCTTCGCTTCGTTATACGTCGGCAGGATAAGAGAGAACATTGGTCTCATCCTAGCCCTGGCCCTAGCCCTTATCCACCTTGCAGGAAATGACACTTCCCCCCACACTGGGAAGGATGCGTATCCTCGTTACCGGATCATCGGGCACCATCGGCACCCGCCTCTGCGAGAAATTGATGGAAGTCGGCCACGACGTTGTGGGCGTCGACTGGCGGAAAAATCAGTGGAACCCCGCTCTCGACAGGATCACGGTCATCAAAGACCTGCGAGAGCCGGAGGGATGGGAAGATGTCCCCCAGGATGTCGATGCCATCATCCACCTTGCAGCCAACGCACGGGTCTATGATCTCGTGAAAGATCCCGTCCGTGCACTCGACAATTTTACGACGACGTTTCACATGCTGGAGTTCGCGCGTAAAGTCGGCATCAAAAAATTTCTCTTCTCCTCCTCGCGTGAAGTCTACGGAAACGCGCAGGCGCGCACCTTCACCGAGGACAAGATCTCCATAGATCTCTGCGAAAGTCCCTACACCGCCAGCAAAATCGGCGGCGAGGCGGCCGTCCAGGCCTACCGACGCTGTTACGGCATCAAGACCATCATCTTGCGCTTCTCCAACGTCTACGGCGCCTACGACAGCTCCGACCGCATCGTGCCGCTCTTCATCCGTCTCGCGCGGGAGAACAAGACAATGACCATCTTCGGCGAAGGCAAACGTCTGGATTTCACGTACATCGACGACACGGTGAAAGGCGTGATGCTGGCGCTGGACAACATCGAGAAGTGCGACGGGGAAGTATTCAATATCGCCCACGGCAAAGGCTTGACGCTCGTATCACTTGCAGAAACGATCAGGAAACTCCTTGGGAGCACTTCGGAAATAATGATGGCTCCTCCGCGTCTCGGCGAAGTGACGTACTACGTTGCCGATATCGCAAAGGCGAAGAAGCTCCTGGGATACAGCCCCGCGGTAAATTTCGAGGAAGGGATCCGAAAAACGATTGATTGGTATAAAACCAACACATGAATCCACCGACCTCCATTGCGGCCATCAAAGATGAATCGTTGTCCGTAGAAACGCGACATGTCGCCGCTCTCCCAACGACCGCTACCATCGGAGCCTCCATGCCCTCCGCATTCCTCGCCGCCGGCTCCGGATACGATCCCGATCACTACTGGGAAGCGACGGAAGGATCCTACCCTCACTATCCGACGGTCCGACACCGCAAGCGCTTCATCTTGAATGCCATTCAATCCGCGCAGCTCAGCCCTGGCTTCAGCGTGTTTGATTTCGGCTGCGGCGAGGCCAGTCTCTTAAAGAGCATCCAGAATCGCTTCCGCCTCCAGGACGGGCAGCTGGGGGGATGCGATGTCTCCGGCAGAGCCGTTGTCAGCGCGAAAAGGAAGTTGAAGTCGCCGTAT
>JBBTTQ010000153.1:0-12701 GCA_038064175.1 Patescibacteria group bacterium | reverse complement strand
TGTCATATTCCTTCGCCGTCGCCATGAGAGCCTTCACGTCCTTCGGAAAGCAGCTGCCTCCGTAGCCGATGCCTGCGTGGAGGAAGCGCGGGCCGATGCGGTTATCGAGACCCACGCCGGTCGCGATATCTCGAATATTCGCGCCTGTCTTCTCGCAGAACTCGGTGAGCATATTGATGAAGCTGATTTTTGTCGCAAGGAACGCATTCGACGCGTACTTCACGATCTCGGCGCTCTCGCGATTCATGAAGATGAGAGGCTTACCGACGCGAGTAATGGGTCTGTAGAGTTCTTCCATCAGCTTTTTAGCAGTTAGCATTTGGCTTTTGGCGCTTTCATTGCCAATTGCCAATTGCCAATTGCCACCGGTCATTCCGTTGATTCCCACAATAATCCGATCAGGCATTAATGTATCCGGCACCGCCATCCCTTCGCGGAGGAATTCGGGGTTACTGACGACGGGAATAGAGATCTTCACGCCGCGTTTCTTCAGAATCTCCGCGATCTTCTCCTCACATTTTTTGCCGGTGCCCACGGGGACGGTGGATTTGTTCACGAAGATGATGTTCCGTTCCGCATGGGTCGCCACGGTCTCGATCACGGCGAAGACCGCACGAAGATCCGCTTTGCATCCTTCGCCCGGCGGCGTTGCGACCGCGGAGAACACGATCTCGACCTCCGGGAGCGTTTCTTTAAGGTCTGTCGTGAAGGACAGGCGACCGCTTGCGAGCCCCTGCTGAATCAGTTCCTCGAGGCCGGGTTCGAAAATAGTGCTCTTGCCCGACCGGAGTTTCTTGATTTTCTCCGCATCGATGTCGACGCCCGTGACGTGGTGCCCCAACTCCGCGAAGCACGCTGCGGAAACGAGACCAACGTAGCCGGTGCCAACCACTGCTATTTTCACAGGGGGAGTGTAGCGGTCACGGAAACCTCTGTCAGGGAGCAAATTCCAAATCCTAAGCACCCTCCTTCGTCCGTCTTGGAGACTGCGGCGAGGCAGGCAAAATTCCAGATAAAACACAAATTCCACTCATCAATTATCAATATTGAATATTGATCATTATTTGGTTCTTGTGATTTCCGGTCACTGGTCAGCTGCATGCATGTTCTCTATGCTGATATTCCAATGAAAAAAATCCTTGTGACCGGCTCCATCGCCTACGACATTCTCCTCTCGTATGACGGTTCGTTTGCCGATGCTCTGAAGGGGGTGGATATCGAAAAGCTTTCCGTTTCGTTCTTCAGCCCGCACTACGCACGGCATCACGGAGGGACGGGTTCGAACATCGCGTGGAATCTGAGACTTCTCAATCAGTCGCCGCTGCTTGTCGGAACGGTGGGCAGTGATGGAGGGGAATACACGGCGCTCATGAGTGAGCGGGGAATCGATGTGAGCCAGGTCGAAATCCTTTGGGATCACGCGACGGCGACGGCGATCATCGGGACAGACAGCGAAGAGCGACAGATTGCCTTCTTCCACCCCGGTGCGGATACGCACGGTCATTGGCCGGATCTTTTAGACCTCCGCGAGGAAATTGCCTGCGGTCTCGTCAGCGCGCGCGATGCGGGGCTCATGATGCAAGCTGTGCACTGGCTTCGAAACGCCAAACTTCCTTTTATCTTTGATCCTGGCCAGCAGGTGCTGGCTTTGAGCAAAGACGAACTCCTTGCGTCCATGCGTGCCAGTGCAGGAATGATTATGAATGAGTATGAATGGAGTCTCCTCACGGAAAAGACGGGCTTACCCGAGGAGGAATTGACGCGCACCGTGCCGTTTTTGATCGTCACGCGCGGAGAATACGGTTTCAGTTTCTTTGCAGACAGCGAAATGTCAGTCGTCCTCGCGTGTCCCGCCGACCGTGTTGTGAATCCTACGGGAGCGGGGGATGCTCTCCGGGCAGGTATCCTCACGGGTCTTGCCGCAGGCTGGCCGCTCCTCGATGGCGCCAGACTTGGCGCTTCGCTGGCGTCATTCGTTGTGGAACAGGAAGGCACGCTCCTCGATTCCATTGATGTAGAGGAAGTGTGGGAGAGGGCGAGGAGGACATACGGTCAAGCTCCACCGAGCTTGCAGTAAGTGCGAAAGGCGAAGGGCAATGTGCGAGGTATGGATGCGTCTCTTTGTACTTGGCACTTCGCACTTTGCCCTTTATTCTCTTTCCGATGTCTTTTGTGAAAGATCCCTCTTTGGCTGCGCAAGGTCGCCTCAATCTCGAAATTGCAGAGAAACGCATGGGAGCCCTCATGGGCCTCAAGGAACGCTTTACGAAGGAGAAGCCTTTCTCGGGACTCACGATCGGTATGGCCCTGCACGTGACGAAGGAGACGGGCGTGCTCGTCCGGACGCTCACGGCGGGAGGCGCGAAGGTCGCGATCACAGGGTGCAATCCGCTCTCCACACAAGATGACGTCGCAGCGGCGCTCGCGGAGGAGCCAAACGTCCTCGTATGGGCCTATAAGGGAGAGAGCAAGGAGGACTATTACCGATTCCTCACGGCCGTTATCGAGACGAGCCCGGATATCACAATCGATGACGGATGCGACCTCGTGACGGAGATCCACCAGAAGCACGCGCATCTCCTTCCAAAACTTCTCGGCGGATGCGAGGAGACGACGACGGGCATCATTCGTTTGAAATCGATGGAGCGGGATAACGCACTGAAGATTCCGATGATCGCGGTCAACGACAATAAAACGAAGCACCTGATGGACAACTACTACGGCACGGGACAGTCGACGTTTGACGGCATCCTCCGTTCGACGAATCTCCTCATCGCAGGAAAGACTGTCGTGATTCTCGGCTACGGAAGTTGCGGCAAGGGGGTAGCGATGCGTGCGCGCGGACTTGGGGCACAGGTGATCGTGACGGAAGTGGATAACTTCGCGGCATTGCAGGCCTCGATGGACGGGCACCGCGTAATGCGCATGAGCGAGGCCGCGAAGATCGGTGATCTCTTTGTGACCGTCACGGGCAACCTGCATGTGATCCGGTGGGAGCATTTCGAAGCCATGAAGGACGGTGCGATCCTCGCGAACTCCGGCCACTTCGATTGTGAGATCGATCTTCAGACGCTCGAGAGCAAGTCGCGTCGCAAACGCCGGGTTCGCCATTATCTGGATGAATATCTGATGCCATCGGGCAAAGTTCTCTACGTGGCGGGCGAAGGACGTCTCGTGAACCTCGCCTCCGCCGAGGGGCACCCGAGCGAAGTGATGAGCCTCTCTTTCATGGGACAGGCGCTTGCGTGCGAGTACCTGGTGAAGAATCGGGGCAAACTTCCACCCAAGGTCATCACACTTCCCCCGGAGATCGACGATTACATCTCGGCCATGCAGCTTCAGACCATGGATCTCAGGATCGATGAGCTCACCCCGGAACAGAAAAAATATCTTGCGAGCTGGCAGGAGGGCACGTGAGCCGCTACTGATGTTTGGCTTATTGAAGCCAAAAATATGGAACTTCCTGTTCCCTTCTTGACCGCCTGAAAACAGTGCGTAGACTGCCGTCAAATGTTTTCGAAGCGTCTCCCGTCGTTTTGTCACCTCCGCGCAATTTGTGCGGGATGGGCTGCTTGAGGAGAATCGTTCTGAATGATGAGCCCGCCCGAGAGAGGAGGGTGTTTCACGCAATGATCTTTCACACCATAGAATAAGCGTTCAGGAACCTGCTCCGTGCATTTTTGCCGTTGCGAGATATGAGTGCTCAAGGTTGGGCATTCAGAGGCTCGGTGGAGCAGTAGGAGATTCATGATGTCTCGGAAAGCGCGTCGCAGACGCAATCGTCGTCGCCGTCAAAAACAGTTAAAGGCAACCCGGAGGCATCTATCGCGTTATTAGACCACTTTTCGGACAGAATGAGGCCCAGGAAGCCGCCTTTGCGCGGCTTCCTGGATTTTTCCAGTCGGTGCAGGTTCCTGGACGCAATTCAAAGAATTGCACTCAAAAGCCTGTTCTTCGCTCCTTGGAAGGGGTATCGCGTCATCGCGCTTTCTTACGTGAACAGGAAATGTTCATTTTTTACGGAGATGGCATATGCCATTCGCTCGAGCTCATTGCAAAAGTCGCAAGTGGGATCCTGATCGCAAGGCCCCGAGAAAAAAAAGGGGGACTAAAACAAGGCGAATCCCAAGGTATCGTCGAGAAATAAGCGAGGAAGATCGATACCAAGGAGTTCTGCGGCTTATGTTGAATCGCTCGTAGTTTCCGTTCGCCGTCTCAGGCTCTGCGTACTACACGCCGGGCCTGAGACATTTTTTCGAAGAGTTGGCTTTTGGACGCATGCCATTAACCCTCATCACGGGGATAGGCTTTTTAGTGTATTATTATTTCCATGGCTTCCGACGGTTTCGAAACAAATAGAAAATTTGCTCAGCTTCTCCGCCAGATGGCGGCGCTATTGGATGAAAACGGTGTTGCCTTCAAGCCTGCTGCCTACCGCAGGGCCGCATTCGTATTCGATGGCCTCCCGGTCGATATGTGCGAGATCAACGACAAGAAAAAATTCATGGAGTATCCGGGGGTCGGTGATGCGATTGCGACAAAGGCGCTGGAGTTCATCAAGACCGGTCATATCAAGAAGCTGGATCAAGCGCTTGCAAAGCGCGGTGGACTCTCTGAAGAGCTGATGCTGATCGAGGATCTCGGTCCCAAACGGGTGCGGCAGATCCAGGAAATGGGGATTCAGACCACACCGGAACTCATCAAGGCGGCGGAGGAGGGAAAACTGCGCGATCTTCCCCGGTTTTCGGAGACGATGGAGAAGAAAATTCTCGAGAATGCCGGGAACGTGACGGAGCGATCGCACCGTTTCTCGTTAGAGGAAGTAAAGAGTGACGTGGAGGCGGTGCTTAGAACTATCCGGAGCGTTTCCGGAGTGGAACGGGCGGAAATCGCAGGATCGTATCGGCGCAAGAAGGAAACCGTGGGGGACATCGATATTGTCGTCATCACGGACAAGCCGGAGAAAATCTCCCTTGCGATCGCATCACTTCCTTTCGTCCGCAAAGTTGTCGCGCACGGCGGCGCGAAGCTCTCGTTCGATCTGCAATCCGGCCTCCGCACGGACATCCGCTTTGTCCGCGCTGGCCAGTGGGGGAGCGCGCTCCTCTATTTCACGGGTTCCAAAGAACACAATATCGTTCTCCGGAAACTGGCGATCGAGAAGGGCTGGAAGCTCAATGAATACGGACTTTTCGAAGGAGCGAGGATCGTCGCAGGCAAAGAGGAAGAAGATATTTATAAAGCATTGGGGCTCGCGTGGATCTCTCCGGAGAAGAGAACGGGAGAGTTACCATGATTGCTTTCAGAAGTATTTGCAGTAGCAAAAAAATTGTGGGACAGGAACGTTCCTGTCCCACAATCCCTCTTTTTGTTGCTGTACAATCGTCGAGGTGGGATGGCCGAGTGGTCGAAGGCGCTCGACTCGAAATCGAGTAACCCCCAAAAAGGGTTCGAGGGTTCGAATCCCTCTCCCACCGCCATCATGTTTTGGGCCGAATGGACCCACATATATGGGGGAAGCTGTGGGTTCTGGAGTGACCCACTCTCCCCTATGCATAAAAACATTCGACAAGACACTTATCACAAACGACGGCACCCGAAGATGCCGTCGCTGCGTTCTCCTATTTTATCGCGGAAAGATCCGTGGGATCCATCGCATCAAGCTTGCGCTGGTAATGTTCTACCGCCACAAGCGAGTTAAAAGCTGAGAGAAGTGCTTTCATAATTGCTTTCTGTGTATCTGAATCTCTGGCTGTGCCGGTCACAATGCGGTCATTTTGTATGGTAACACTGGCTTCCGCCTCTGCGTCCGACCCTTCTCCAACCGACTGAACAGTAAAGCCGTGCTTTGGAATATTCACACCGGGGATAATTTGTTTCATTGCATGAACGACAGCATCGACGACCCCCTCAGTGGAACAAGAGGCAGTGCCCGCTATCTCTGGTACTTCAGAATCGCTTGTCACCATCTTCACGGCAATGCAGTCGCCAACCGATTCTGCATTATTCACGGCCATTACATAATTTCCGCCTGTGATTTTTACCACTGCCGGATAATAAATAAGCTGTGCAACTTCTGCTTGCGTGAGGTCTCTGAGATATTTTTGGGCAACCCCTTTCATAGTTTGTACAAACACTTCTCGATTATCCTCTTGATAGGGCAATTTCATTTGATCGAATACTTCTTTCAGCCCTCCCCAACCCGATTCTGGACTGATGATCGTCTCTTCCTCGACACCGAATTCTCTCAAGTCGTACAGTTGATAGACAGTTCTCACGCCGCGACGTATTCCTTCTGCATGTGCGGCCTGATGGACACCTGCTCGTTGTTGTCGTTGATTGCTTCCGACAACGGGGGCATGGACGGGAATCTCGATTTCAAATGCTTCCGCAGTGAGATTCGCGGTTCTCATTGTTTCTTTTGTGACAAACGTATCTGTAATTATCGTACCCGCCATTCGTTCATGTTCCGGTCTGCCTGCATACAGACTCAGCATCAGCGGCTCGACAGCCGTGTTTCCCGGCCTCTCCCCCAAGCCGAATACTGTGGTATCGATAACGATTGCACCTGCATAGAAAGCCGCAAAGCTGTTTGCGACCGCCATACCCGTGTCATTGTGGTCGTGGTAGGCGATACGGACGGGGTCGTATTCAGATTTGCCAAGACGATCGACGAATCCATACTGAGTAAGCAATGTGCGAATTCGTCCTATCGTTTCGTGTACAACGAAAGGATTGGATCCTCCCAGTGTGTTTGCATAGTTGATCTCATGCGCGCCCACTTTGGCAGCATGGAGAATGGCCGTGTCGAGTATACGGGGTTCAGTTCTCGCGGCATCCTCCGGGCTGAATCGAATATGACAATGGGGATCTTGCTCCTTGATAAGCTTTATCATTCTTTCTATTTCAGGAAGCGCCCATTTATCAATAAAAGTATGGTAATCATCGGCCAAGCCGCGCTTGGCCATGCCAGCGCTCCACTTGGAAGGATATTGCCCCTCGGAGAGTGCCATGTAGATATGAACACCATGGTTTGGCGCTGGCCTCACGGCTTCCAGGGCGCGTTGCACATCACCGACGGTACAACGTGCCAGTGCGGAAATTTTCGGATGGAGGGAGTTGCCGCCATAAAAGAGCTCATATCCTGAAGATATGGGCGGACGGGGCAGTCGCAGACTTCCCACTTCTTCGGCGACTCGCCGTGCTGATTCGTACTGCAAGTCGTTCGATCCGGGATTGCCTGCCTCAATACCCCGGTAACCGTTCTTCACGAACTGCATGGCAAGCATTACTTTCTTGTCCGCCGTAAGGGATTTCTTCTCGCCTTGTTCGCCGTCACGCAGCGTGACGTCATTGATATACATTTCGCGGGTGAAATTTTCAGCGTTCATGGTGGAAAAAGAAATGGAAATACAAAAAACCTTATCTTGCGGGGAAGGGGGGCTCGTCATCTTTCATTCACTCTCTTCCTTCACGCACGCAGCCGCCCTTCCGCTCTAAGAAGCAGATTGAGGAGGCCGAGAAGGAGACAATGGTAGTACATGTGAATAATACGAAAACAACACCTCACTTGGAGAGGTGCAGTAGCTGGGAACATTCTTTTACAGCTGCACGTCTCCTTTACAAAGGAGATCGAGGAGAGCCGTAAGAGAAACGAATTGATACATGTGTGACAGGAGATTACTGATTCCCCGCATCTTGTCAAGTTGATGGCGACCATAGCCCACCAAGGTCGGAAGGTTTTTAGCTGTGAATTTCTTCCAGGCCGATCTTCCCATTCGCGAGACTGAGCTGGCTCTTCGGTTCCACAGCCACGAAAATATTCCGTGTGCCTTTGCGGACGTACTCGTAGTCCTGCACGGCTGTTTTTCCGGGCAGGAGTGGCAGAGTACGTCGGCTGTCCGCAAGAAGCTGCTTACTCTTCTCATCGAGACAGATCACCGGTCGCTTCGGATCGTACGGCTCCAGACAGAGACTGATGACGTCTTCCATCCGCTGCCGAAATTCCGGCGTGAGTTTTGGAATGCACCACATTTTTTTTCCTCCAGGGTTTCAGATCGTTCTCTTGGAGAATCGTCCAGACTTTCGTTGTACCGATGTGGATTTTTTCACGCTTTGCCGCTTGCTCCGCCAGCAAACCAAGCGTCCAGCGTGCTTGCCCCTGCGGGGCGTCGGTGCAGGCGAGAGCGACGATTTTGGCTTTGTCTTTCTCGTCGAACATCACCGGCCTCCCTGCGCGGGGGGCGTCGTGGAGAGCACGATCAACGCCATAGAGAGCGCAGCGTGTACGCACATCAACCACCGTCCGATGTGATGCGCCGGTGTGCTCTGCGATCTCGGCATCGATCACACCCTGATCGGATTGGAGAAGGATGAAGGCACGACGAATGACACGGGCAGAGTGTGAACCCTTGCTCGTGATCGCCTGGAGACGTCGGCGTTCCGCCGTGGTAAGTTGAATGGAGTGCTTGAGCATGGAGAAAAGTATCTCACATACAGAAACTTAAGGAAAGAGATACTAGGAGAGCCATTTAAGTATGCGAATGATCCCCATTTTTGCTGGTTGCTTGTGAGCGGAAACGTCCGTGCGTGCCTCGAGCATATCTCGGTGTGCGTGGTAGTACTCGTAGGCTTTCCAGAGCATCTCTTCATTTGTGGTGCTCGGCTTCCAATGAAGTTTCTCTTTGATCTTTGAGGTATCAAAGACGAAGTTTTCGGCGATCATCTTGTATTGGTAGGGGCCGAGCGGAGACACACCGAGCGCATAGGCGAGCTTCATCACAGGAATAGCAACCGAGCGGGGAATATTCGTCACCCGGGCCCCCGTCCCGGCTCTCCTGATCACAGATTCATACATATTTTTGAAAGAAGGGACTTGGTCCGAGCCAATGTTAAAAACCTCTGAGCCACGGAATTCGAGCCCTTTCATAAAGGCATCTGCCAGATCCGGCGCATAAATGAATTGATAGGTATTTTTTCCACCTCCCACTACCCATACCTTGCGCCCTTCATCGATGAAGGCGAATAAGATCGCCAGTAAACCCAATCTGCCGCTATCGATAATCGTGGGACAACGGAAAATTATCACATCTATTGCATCCGTTCGCTCAAGGAGAATCTTCTCTCCCTCCCATTTTGAACACCCATAAATCTCGATGGGCTTTGGCTCATCCTGTTCTCGTACAGGTCTTCCCATATCCCCTCCCCACAAACAGTTCGACGATGTGAAGATAATTTTTGGCACTTTGAATTTGATTGCCATGTCTCTCACTTTCTTTGTTCCCTCGACATTGGAGGTCCAGAGAAAATTTTTGTCCTTCATCGCGTGAGCGAGGATGGCAGCACAGTGAAAGATCGCGTCGAATTGATATCTGGCAAAAATATTCTCAAGAACTTCACTATTGCGAATATCCCCCTGAATTGCGGTGAAATCCGGATGCGTGAATTCGTCTGGCTGCAAGTCTATACTCACACATGAGTGTCCATTGCTCAGAGCGACTTTCTTCAAAATATCCCCAAAAAAACCAGCGCCTCCTGTTATCAGAATCTTCATAAAATGATTATTGCATACTTCATTAAAACAGCGATAGTTTCCCATCTGCAAGAATGAGTCTGCTCTTGAGACATGACAGCAATTCCCGCTTTTCCTCAGCCCTTCCATTCTTCAGGACGTATTTTGCGTATCCTCGTACATCCATCTTGGGAATTTTGATCTCGCTTTCCATTCCAAGGACATCTGCTGTGAACTTGTTCATCTTCTCCACTTCAGTCTCCAGTTTTTTCCTCATGCCTGTTTTGTCGAGATCAATTTGATCGATGAGAGCAAGCAGTTGTGCCAGCAGTTCGTCCTCCCGAACGTAGGGCTGCTTGCAGGTCTGGTCGAATCGAGAGCAGTGGTAGTAGACGTACTTCCGGATCGTCCCATCCCGAAGCTGTTTAGATTTTTCCTCCGCAGTGACCCCGTTCCCGCAATTGCCGCACCGGAGCATCTTCGTGAAGGCGAACTCCTTTGATCCGTATCGCATCTTCGGTGCGACGGCCAGCATCGACCGTACTTCCTCGAAGAGTTCCTTCGTGATGATCGGTTCGTGCGTGCCCTTGTACCAATTGTCGCCGCCTTTCGGGTATTCAAACATGCCATAGTAGAAGGGGTTCCCGAGAATCCGGTAGACACCAGAGAGTGTGATTTGCTTGTCGCCTCTCGTCCTGAAATTTACTTCCGTGTTCAACCATTTTAAGAGGGTCCTGCCGCTGGCACCTCGCTCTGCGACGAAGCGGAAGAGCTGCTTGATTGTCGGAGCACGAATCGGATCGATGACGATTCTGCCTTTGTTGCGGTCCAGACTCCGTTCATTCAGGTAGCCGAGAGAAGCGACGCCCGGACGCACGCCCAGCTCGCACTTATTCTTGAGTCCTCGTTTCACATTGATCCCCCGATTATCGTTCTCCAGCTTCGCCTGTGAGCAGAGGATCATCAGCAGGAACTTCTCGTTGGGTGAATTTGTGAATTTCTGGCCAGTCGTTCGGATCTCCTTCAAGACTCCTTGATCCATAAGATCAACCAACGATCCAAGATCACCAGCGTTTCTGCTCAACCTGTCTGGTGCCCACGTGACGATCCCCGTGAACATGCAGCTCCGGATGTCGGTTAAGAGCTGGCTGAAGACCGGACGCTGCCCGGAATCCTTTGCTGAATGACTCTCGCGCCGTATCTCTACGATGTCCAGTCCGTCTCGCTTCGCGACCGCCATCATCTCCTTGATTTGGGAGTCGATACTGAGCGCCTGCCGCTCGTCATCCTCGGAAGATTTTCTCGCGTAGAGGCAGTAGCGGATCGGCGCATCCGGCGGCGGCTCTTTTCGTTCTCCATGCCATGGGCTTGATGGTCTATCAAGAATGCTCTGTGGTGTCTCTTCTAGGAGGGTTGGAATGGTGGTCATATGAAGTAAGGGGTTATGCCTCAATCAATGCCTGAACTATTGGCAAAAGCTAGGCCTAAAGTCGCTGAATAAGACACAAAAGACACCCCCTATTGGACTGTCTCATTTGTCTCAATTGCCCCTGAAATCTCGACCATCCAAAGACCGCCTGTAAAGCTCCAAAGTACTGTAACATTTGTAACATTCAGCCCCCAGTACTGTTCGGTTATGTACGGATTACCCCCCCCTCAAAGTACTGTCCAATTCTGCCCAATTCACCCACCTCAAAACCCCCGAATTCCTTCGAACTGGCCTCCGACCCACCCTCCTCATCCTATCGCTTTCGACCCCTCGAAAGGGCTCTAAAAATTCCGGCTGGGTTGGGTTCTGGACTCACCCTCTCCGCCATCCAGCTTCGCTTGTAGCTTCGCTTGTAGCTTCGCCGAGATAGTTCGAATCCTCAGGCGCGGCGCAGCCGAAGGCGAAGACGGCCTCTCCCACCGCCATCCGGCTTCGCAACCTGCCTGTCGACAGGCAGGGCTACGCAGTTAAAATGCAGGTCTGCAAAGCTTGCGAAGCATCTCCGCACAAAAAAACAGATAGTGTTGGGCAACTTTGTAAAATATTCTTGTCTTTGAGCACCTTCAAAAGCCTTTTGCAAGCGGAATTTGCAGTCAAAACGGCGAAATGTGGCTAAAAATGCACTTGCGTAGTCTGATGCCACCACCCTAGAATCGCCCTGTTTTACCATTTTACCCCCTTCCATGAGCTACGTCGTTGCATCCGCTCTCAAGGATCTCCTGAAGAAGCACGGGATGATGACCGCCGGTGATTTCCCGGAGGGCGTCTCCGCCTTTGTTGAGGAAGCCGTCAAGAAGGCCGCGAACCGCGCCAAGGAAAACGGTCGCGTCACGGTTCGCCCTTGCGACCTTTGATCCGAGAGTGATCATGAGAAAGACGCCTCCGTAAGGGGGTGTTTTTTCATTGCGCGAGAGAAAACCTTCCAGGTTTTCTCTCGCACTTCGAAGTTGCTCAGTGTGACCCGAAATATTCCCCGAGGTCATTTGAAAGCGACCCTGAGCTCGTCGAACGGGTCGCAAGCTCCCTGCCTGCCGGCAGGCAGGTCTTTCCGGCAAGGTGGCCGCTCCAGCCCCGCAGCAAGTGGGGGGCTTCGCGGCCGGCATATTTACATGGATGGTTCGCCGGTGAGGGTTCGAAAATTTACTTTCCCAATAAGTCAAGCACTGCAAAAAATAATTGTCCCACGAGCCCCGCCGTTGCCCGCTTCGCTTCGCGCTCGCAGAGTGCGGAATTGTCGGTCGTGGCTCTGCATGTCGAGAGGAGATCGCTCCGTGGGATTTCATGGAGCGTTGCCAGGTACTTGCCCGACATCCGGAAGCAGTCTTGACGATTTTTTTCTTCCTGCAGGCTGTCACAGAAGCGGAATGCAATGGAGCCGTCGCCGGCGTTGTCGACGAGTGCATACGCGTGGCCTGCGATACAGGACGGCGCGAATGCTCCGGAAAATTTCTCGCATGCGGCACTTGCGCGTTTGCGATCGCCTTCGCGAAAACTGTTGCTGATATCGCGGCCGAGTCCTTCGAAGCATTCCGCCTGAAATTCCAGGAGTGTGCGGCAGCGATCGGCAACTTCGCTGTCCCGGAGCCCGCTGTGAATCAGCACCTTCGTATGGTCCTTGTAACACATCCGCTGGTATTTCTCTCGCACGTTCAAGAGCCAAGTGCAACACCTGAGGATTCCCTATCCTCCAGTGTATGGATC
>JBBTTQ010000152.1:0-4393 GCA_038064175.1 Patescibacteria group bacterium | reverse complement strand
TGCCCATAGGTCATTGCTGACCCAGGGAGTGCAATATGTATCTGAACCTATGCATAGAGGCTTGACCGCTCAAAAAGAGGAATGTACAGTCCGGCTCCTGATTCCCCTCTGCGCTTCGTCGCACAGGGTTTACCCACCCATTCGACAAGCTCAGGGTGGATTCTTATCCACGAATCATGCCCAGCCTCACGCCTTCCACCGAAGACCGCGTCGTCTATGAAATCGCGGTGCTGTACCCCACCCTCAGTCAGAAAGAGGAGCAGCAGCTCCTCAAAGAAGTGGAGGGGATTTTTACGGAAGCTGGGGGAGTTCAGGTCGCCAAAGATCTCTGGGGTCGCCGCGGTCTTGCGTACCCTGTAGAGAATCACAAGGAGGGAAATTTTGTCATTTACTATTACGACCTCGAACCGGGAAAGATCCGGGAGATCGAGCTTGCACTAAAAATCGAGAAGAACGTGCTGCGCCATCTCATCGTGAAACCACCCAAAGGATACCAGATCGTGAAATTTAGCGAACTCTATGAAAAGTGGCTGAAGGAACGCGAGACGGTGGACCAGGTGCGTATTCGCGAGAAAGAGGAGAAGCTCAGGGAGCAGGTCATGAAGAAGGCGAAGCAGCAGGCTCGCAGGACCGACGAACGAAAGAAGATGGAGGAAAAAACGAAAGAGCAGCCGCTCTCCGGAGAAGCGCTCACGGAAAAAATCGATAAATTAATTTCGGATGATTCGATCGATATTTAATCCGTCCGTAGAGCCGTCCCGCCGGGATAGCTCTACAAACCCATCATTCTCATGCAACCGCATAATGTCCTCCAACGGCGCGCTGATCCAAGGAGCAAGCCCTGCCCCTTCTGCCACAAGGGAGCCAAATACATCGACTACAAGGATTACCCAACTCTCAAGCCCTACACCGACTACTTCGGCAATATCCGGGCGAAGTACTACACGGGCGTCTGCCTGAGACACCAGAAGATGCTCCGTTCAGCGATCGAGCTCGCACGTTTCATGGCGATGATCGCGTATCGAAAATAGAGGCAATAGAAGAAATAGAAGCAAAAGAGGATAGAAACTTCTTTCTTTTGGATGCATCTTCTATTACTTTTAATTCCTCTATTGCTTCTATTGCCTTTCCCATGTCCGGTCATAGTAAGTGGGCAAATATCAGAGTAAAGAAGACCGCGCAGGATGCGCGCCGCGGGAAGATTTTCACGCGTCATGCGCGCCTCATTGAAATCGCAGCGCGCGCGGGCGGCGGAGATTCCAGAAGCAATGCTGCACTTCGGACGGCCATCGAGAATGCGAAGCTAGGCAGCGTTCCGAACGTGAATATCGATCGTGCGGTCAAGAAAGGGACAGGAGAGAGCAAAGGCGAAGCCATGGGCGAGATTATCTACGCGGCCATGGGACCAGGGGGCACGGCGTACCTGATCGAGTGCCTGACGGATAACAGGAATCGCACGCTCTCCAATGTGAAGTTGCTGATTCAGAAGTGCGGCGGGAGTTTTGCGGAGTCCAGTTCCGTGCTCTGGATGTTCGGGCGCAAGGGCGTTGTGTCAGGACACAGGATTTCGGACACAGGACTTGGGATGGATGAATTAGAATTGGCATTGATCGACGCCTGAGCGGAAGACATCGACGCATCGGAGGGATTTCTGGAAGTGACGACCGATGGCGCGCACTGGGCGAAAGTGCGCGATCTCTTGAAGGCAAAAGGGTATGAAATCGACTCTGCCGGGTTGAAATTCGTCCCTTTACAAAAGGTATTTGTCACCGATCCTGCAATGGTCAAAAAAATCGCTGATTTCATAGCGGCGATCGAAGAGAACGATGATGTGTCGGAAGTGCACACGAACGCGGAGGTTTCCGGTGAAGAATTTCTTGAAGGCATCTTCCGTAGCCGGGGTTCATTTCCACGGCGAACGCTCGGGTAACGGTTCGAATGCGCTCACCGCAGGCCGAACCCACACTTCAGTTCGTGCTTGGTAATTTGGGTCTTTATTCAATCGGTTGGTCGAGCGGCATATCGAACCGGAGTTCCTCTTCGCCACCCTCCAAGACCACGATATCCAGTGAGTCCTCGCCTTCGTTTCCCGCGAGGTCCGTTGCGACGACGCGCAGGAGCACGGAGCCTTCTTCGTCGGTCAGCGTGTAACTGATGCGATACGGGGACCGGGGTTTCGTCGTTAAGAGTTTGTCGCCGATATAGAACTGCACGTACTTAATGCCGCCTTCGCTGTCATCGGCCTCCGCTTCCATGGCGATCTCGGATCCTTTCTTCACGCGCGCGCCGCTTTCGGGGCGGATGAAGCGGATGCGAGGTCCGCTCGAGTCTTTACCGAAGCTGAAATGAACTTCATCTCTCGCTTCGTTGAAGTACGTATCGATGAGCGTCACCCTGAGCGTATGCGTTCCGCTTTCTTTGATGGATTTGGGAACGCGGAGGGGCGGTTCCAGGTTCGATCCTGAGCCGACCCTGGCCACCCTCTTCCCGTCGATCTCGTAGAGAATTTCCCGAACCCCCGAGCCAACCGACATATCGAGCCTTGGTATAAAGGAGGGGTAACTGGCAGTTCCGCTGTCACCCGGGTGCTCGATCGAAACGTGAGGTTTGATGAGGCGCCCGGGAGTTTTATCAACATCGCACTTCTCGGTCGGTGCGACAGGCAGAGGCAGTTGTGATCCGGTATGGGCGGCCAGAAATTCCGACTGCCTCGCCGCCCATTCGAGAACTCCCTTCTGCCAGAGCGGCCAGCGATCGGCGAGGATGCTCTGTGGCACATAGAAACTGCGTTTTTCCTGCGCTTCGACGGGACAACTGTCCGAGGCGAGGAGGCCTGTGACTTTGTCGACCATGAGCTCGACGCATGCGGGATCTTCCATCGTCGGCGCGAACTCACTCAAAAACACGTCGGCCTTCCGGAACGGGATGGGTGTGCACTCGGTCGGGAGCTCGCCGCTGAGCTCCGAGATCTGCGGCTGCACGATACCCTCGGGAGCTTCGAACGACACAGGCTTCCCTTCGATCAGTTTATGCGCGCTTCCCATGAAATCCCTCCAGATCGGTGCGGCCGCCGTGAGTCCATCCGTTTTATCGAACATGGATGCCGCGGAGGCGTTGCCTACCCACACGCCTGCGACGAGCGCCGGCGTAAAGCCGATGGTCCAGACATTGTCGGGTTTGCGAAGTTCGCAGGACCCGTCTTTCTCGTTCCGCTCGAGACACTTGTTGCTCGTTCCGGTCTTCGCGGCTGTCTCAAACCCAGGCACAGAGAGCACACTCTGCCAGTACTCGTTCGGACGGACGGAAATATCGCTCAGGACGGATATGATCTGGTAGGCGATGCGTGGGTCGAGCACTTCCTCGCCGGGATTCTCCGTATTCACGCACGCACTGCACGGCAAGAGCGCGCCATTTTGGTTTTTAATGGAACGGATATTGGAGAAGGGTTTTGCGGTGCCTCTGCTTGCAAATGTGCTGTACCCGAGAACCATTTCCATGAGTGGCGTTTCGCCGGCGCCGAGCGCCAGCGGCCATCCGTAATCAAATCCATTCCGTTCAAGAATCAATTCCTGTTTGCGTCTGAGCGGAGTGGCCGCCCCCATCTTTGAGGCCAATTCCAGGATAGGATCCTCCCCTCCGGCAAGGAAAAATGCTTTTACGGCGGGAATGTTCCTCGAGGCTCCGAGCGCGCGTCTGGCCGTCATCATTCCCCAGAAGGATCCGTCAAAGTTCTGCGGCTCGTCTTCACCGAACTTCGTAGGAACATCGTGCAGGATGGTGGCAGGACTGTAGCCTTTCTGAAAAGCCGCTGCGTACACGAACGGTTTGAAGCTGGATCCGGGTTGGCGCGCGGAGCGGACCATGTCCACCTTTCCCTCGTGCACTTCATCGCTGTAGTCGGTGTTCCCGACGTACGCGAGAACCTCCTTCGTTTCGGGATCGAGAGCGACCAAAGCAATATTATTCGCACCAAAGCGGTCGAGCATGTCCTGCTTGTGGAAATTCACGGTCTTTTCAGCGGCCTGCTGCAACTCCCAGTCGAGGGTCGTTTCGATGATGAGACCGCCCTGTTCCAGGAGTCCGGTATCTTCGGAATCCTTGAACATCTCCTCGAGCTGTTCACGGACCCAGAGTACGAAGTGCGGCGCTCGGATATTTTCCCGCGCAGGCTTGAAGGCGACGGTTTCCAATTGGTCGAGTGCGGCCAGCCTCTCCTTCTCGGAAATAAATTCCAGGTTCTGCATGTTCCGGAGCACCTGGTCGGCTCTGCCGCCGAGGTAGAGCGCCGTGCCGCCCGTGCCGAAGGTGCGGCCGAGGAGTCCTCCCTGGATCGCGTCCACCGGAATAGCGCGTTCATCCTTAACAGTTCCAAGGCGGATTCCCTCCAGAACGT
>JBBTTQ010000151.1:0-16786 GCA_038064175.1 Patescibacteria group bacterium | reverse complement strand
TTCCGCTCTACGGCATCTGCGACAGCAACGCAGACACCGAACTCTTCACGGCGTACATTCCGGCGAACGACGACGCAGTGAAAAGCATCTCTCTCATCTTAAACACGATCGAGAGCGAACTCGGCTCCGGAAAGAAGGTGGCTCCAAAGCGCGAAGGCCCCGCAAAAATTTCCGATGAAATGCGCGAAAAGATCGCCGTCTGATCCATCGCTTTCCACTTTCAACTTTCCACTTTCCACTTACCCTATGTCCCCCGTCTCCGCCTCCGCCGTTTCCTCCCTTCGCGCCCGCACTGGCGTTTCCATTCTGGCCGTCAAGCAGGCTCTCGAAGAAGCGAACGGCGATGAAGAGAAAGCCATCGAAATCCTCCGCAAGCGCGGCCTCGCTCAGGCTGCCAAGAAAGCAGACCGCGAGCAGTCGGAGGGTGCTATTTTTGCGGCTTCCACCGACGATAAAGCCGCCCTCGTTCTCCTCAAGTGTGAGACGGATTTCGTCGCGCGCGACGCGGGCTTTCAGGAACTCGGGAAGGAACTGGCCGCAACGCTCCTCACAAAAGGGTCGGAAGCCATGAAAAAAATCGCAGCCGACAAGATTCCGGCAGCGGTCAATACGCTGGGAGAAAATATTTCCGTCAGCGAAGACGTCCTCGTGGACGCTGCCGTCATCGGAGTCTACGTGCACTCGAACAGCAAGATCGGCGTGATCATCGGACTGGACAAAGGATCGCCGGAGGCCGCGAAGGACGTTGCCATGCACGCGGCCGCCATGAACCCGCTCTACACGACCGCCGACGAAGTGCCCCAGAGCCTCGTTGAAAAAGAAAAGGAGATCTGGCGCGAGCAGCTCAAAAAGGACGGCAAGCCCGAGGCCATGTTCGACAAGATCATGATCGGCAAAGAGAAAAAATTCCGCGAGGAAAACGCGCTCATAAAGCAGACCTTCGTAAAGGACAACACGAAGACCGTTGAGCAATTCCTCGGCGGGGCAAAGGTTGTGTCCTACATGCGCGTCGCAATCGGATGAACTGATCGTCTACAAGTTGCGGGTTTCGGGTTTGCGAAATGTTTCGTAAAAGAACGAAACTGATGAATCTAAAAATGCCGCGAAGTCGGGCTTCGCCCGACTGGAGCGGCTACCTTGCCGGAAAGAGAGTCCGCGAGAGAAACCCGGAGGGTTTTCTTTCGCGCATGGTTTACCACTGATGCCACGGCATCTCGATTTCATCGAGCGGAATATCGTCGATGGAGCGCGGCCCTTTGCCATTCGCTCCGAAGAGATTTCCGAGATTCGTTCGGAAAGCGTAGCCGAGGACGCCCGCTACGCTTGTGATGCTCAGAAAAACGACGCTGCCGATGAAGGGACGCGAGGTCACGAGGGAGAATTCCGCAATGACGCACTGATCCGTGCAGTTCTCGCTCCCATCACATTCTTCCTTGGCATCCTTCACGCCGTCCCCGCAGGAGGATAATTTGCAATCTTCGCGGCAGGCATTCGCTTTCGCCGACGAATTCTTCGGTCCGTTGTCGCACTGCTCCTTGTCCTCACGGACACCGTTGCCGCAGACGGGCAATTTGCAGGAGCCCGAACATGCATCAGAATTGATCTGGTTCCCGTCGTCGCATTCCTCACTCGCTTCTTTCACGCCGTTGCCGCACGCCGGCAGGCGGCAGAGATTGCTGCATGCGTCGGTATTGATCTGGTTCCCGTCGTCGCACTGTTCGCCGGACTGGACGATGCCGTCGCCGCAGACGCCTTTGCGACAGGCATTGGTGCAGGCATCGAGATTGTCGCCGTTGCCGTCATCGCACTGTTCGCCGAGCTGCACGATGCGATCGCCGCAGCGCGCGTTCTGACAGCTGTTCGAGCAGCCATCCGCGTTGACCTGGTTCCCGTCGTCGCATTCCTCGCCGGATTGGATGATGCCGTCGCCGCAAGTCGGCGCGCGACACTGGTTCGTGCAGGCGTCGGAATTCACCTGGTTCCCGTCGTCGCATGCTTCTCCGAGTTGCACGATGCCGTCGCCGCAGCGCGCATTCTGGCACGTGGTGGTGCAGACGTCGGTATTGACGGGGTTCCCATCGTCGCACTGTTCGCCGGACTGGGTCACGCCGTCGCCGCAGCGGGGCAGCAGGCAGAGGTTGCTGCAACTATCGACGTTGACACTGTTCCCGTCGTCGCACTGCTCCGAAAACTGCACGATAGCGTCGCCGCACCGCGGAAGTCTGCAGAGATTGCTGCAGCTGTCGTTATTCACGTAGTTTCCGTCATCGCAGGCTTCCCCTTGGTCCACGGTGCCGTTGCCGCAGAGGGGAGAAATTGCGGCAGTCGTGGATGCAGAGGATTCCGCGGGAGCCGGCTCGGGCGGCGCCGCAGCGTTCGCATGAGCGTCATCGGACGGAGCGCAGGCGGACAAAAATTTCTGCTTGCAGCCGCCGGTGCAGACGCCGTTCTGACATGTCGGATGAACGCAGTAATTGCCGCATGTTTTTTGTATGAAACGCTTTTCCACGATCAGTTTTTTCGTCTGAGGATCCTCGGCGTAGACCTCCTCCGTCTCCGGCTCGCATTCCTCACTGATCTGCGCCGAGATGATGCCGTCGCCGCAGAAAAGAAGCGTGCAGAAATTGGTGCACTGACGGGTTCCGTTAAATCGTCCCATGTCGCACTCCTCACCGGGGTCAATGATATTATTGCCGCAACTCTGCGGAGGCTCGGAAACTGTATTCACCGAGGACGAAGACTTCCCCTTCAGCGGGCACCCCGGATACCCATACGGTTGTCCGATACAGTCGACCGCAAGGACGCCACCCGCCTTCAACGTGAAAAGAAGAAGCGTGAAGCAGAGACAGCCGAGTACCATGGCCTGCATCAATTTGGGTTTCGTGTGCATTTCCAGCTATTATAGCATATTTTAAACAGGCCAACAATAGAGGAATTGATGAGAGACATGTGGGACAAAAATGACAGAGAAGGTAGAAAAGAATCGAGGATTCTTCTGTGTCTTTTCTGTCTTTCGTGTCCTTGGATGATGTACAGAATACTTTACTTTGCCCCATAATGCATGTATAATGATCCTTATGGCTCGAGGCAATATCCTCATCGCCGAAGATGACCCGGTGCTCCGGAACCTCTACGTGAAGAAATTCACGATCGCTGGATTTGCGATCCGGACCGCCGAGAACGGTGAGGAAACGATTCAGAAGGTCTTGGAGCAGGCTCCCGATCTGCTGTTGCTGGACATCCACATGCCCAAGATCGACGGCTTCGGCGTTCTTGAAAAATTTCCGAAGGAAGAGCGGGGTTTTCCGGTGATTCTCCTCACTAATTTTGAGGAGGAAAAATACAAAGAGCGCGGCCGGGAGCTCGGAGCGGACGATTACTTCGTGAAGAAGGACATGACGATCCGGTCGCTCCTCAATATGGTGGAGAGACTGCTCGCAATGAGGCGCCAGGGATAATAGTTTCGGGTTACGTGTTCGGGAGACGCAATCGTAATGAGATTTTATAAGCCGAGGGATGCCAACCATCTGCCTATCCACCGGAACTGCGGCGGCGTCGTCAGAAGTCTGCTCTGCAGAATGTCACTGCGGAGGATATCCCGCAACTTCATGAGAGCAATCCGGTACCTGCCCTCGATCAGCACGCAGACTTCGCCCATTTCATCGAGCGAGGACTGGATCATATTGGCGGAACCGAGGAACATCCGTTTACGATCCACGAGAATCACTTTGCCATGCACGATGCGTGGAAACAGGAACACCTGCACCATGCTCTTCGAACTCTCGATGAGCAAGCGTGAAACGGCCTGCATGTTGGCGTGATAATGGATGTCCGGAGCCTCGGGAAGGATGAGCGTCACCCGAATGCCGCGCTTGCTCAGGACGATGAGTTCATCCACAATCTGAGGATCCGAAAGGTAGCACTGTTCCAGCAGGACCGAGTGACGGGCAGAACGCAGGAGCTCCGTCACGACCGGCCGGATCTGCTTCACGTTCACCGTGTTCATGATGAGACGCACTGGTTCACCCGCGCGCTGAGGCTGCGATTCCCCCTCCGACAGGTACTGCTGCACGAAACGACTCCCCCGTAACTCCACCAGATAATCGTGCCAGGTGTCCCGGTACTCGTTCGCGATATTCATCCCCGTGAGGAGAAGAATCTGATCGTCGATGATGAACACCTTGGCATGATCGTTGAACGTCGCGTAGGTGATGCGAATCCGGGAATGGTTCCAGAGCCGCTGCCAGACCGGATCTTTGAGAGAACGCGTCGTGAAAAAATCGCCCTGGTACTCGAAGAAGTCCCCCACCGCTTCATTGTTGATATCCACCTGCACCCCCCTGTCCGCCGCTTCGATCAGAACCGAAGCGAACTTCTTACCGACGGCGTCGTCTTTCCAGATGAACATCTGGATGAAGATGGTATGACGGGCGCGGGACAGAAGTTTTTCCAGGCGAACGAACGCTTCCTCACCGTCGGCCCAGAGCCGTACTTCCGTTCGTCGCGTCAGACGCGTCAGCGGCTCGTCCGCAAAGAGCAGTGTCGCAATCCTGAGTCTGTAGAGGAGCCTCCAGCCCTGCACCCGCCGCTGTCCGCGCTTGCCGAAGATATACCGGAGTCCTCCGCGTGCGCTGCTCTTGAACATCCGGCGGTAGGAAAAGTTGGCCATGAGGGCTTGGAGGAGAGGAAAACCCGGGTGATCCTGAGCGGGAAATCTGCTATACTGTAGGATACACGCATATCGCACACGGTTTCATGCTGATGGACTTCTTTCTGCAAATCACGGGCCTGCTCCTGCTCTGCGCCCTCGGCATCACGGGCGTTCTGTTGGTTCTCCGCCGGGCAATAGACGT
Organism: Patescibacteria group bacterium; assembly: GCA_038064175.1. Taxonomy (GTDB): domain Bacteria; phylum Patescibacteriota; class Gracilibacteria; order Peribacterales; family Peribacteraceae; genus 2-02-FULL-52-16. The sequence goes on along the minus strand of JBBTTQ010000151.1, from coordinate 11,933 downwards.
GAAGCGCGAGCAGGATCTCGTCTTCTTGCAGCTTCTGACGCCGAAGAAAGAAAGCAAGCAGGACAAGGAAGTGGAATCTGAACAGTTCAGTACGGGTAAAAGTTTCAAGGAGGTCATCGGGGTGATGGACCACCTCTTCCAGTCGCTCCACAGCCTCTATAACCCGCGCTGGCAACGGCTCTTTCGGGGGCAAACGTTCTTCTCCGTCGAGTACGCGGCCCTCGCGGGCGAGATTCTCTTCTTCACCGTATGCCCACGCAGGATCGCGAATCTGATCGAGAAGCAGATCTCGTCTTTTTATCCCGATATCATCATCGACATCGTGGAGGACTACAACATCTTCACGAATGAATCGGTCGTCGCGAGCGAGATGCTGATTCCGAACAAGCCCTGGACAACGGTCTTCAAAACCTACGAACAGCTGAAGAGCGATCCGCTCAATAACATCACGAATGCCTTCAGTAAATTGAAGATCGACGAGGGAGCAGCCATCCAGTTTGTTCTGCGCCCCGTGAAACAGGGATGGCAGAAAAAACTCCAAGAGGAAGCGAAGCGTCTCATCAACCCCAAAAAATCCCACGGCAAATGGTGGAGTCCTGTCACCTGGGCCTCGGGGCTCTTTTCCATCATGACCTCGGGCGACGAAGGACTCGATCTCAGTGGCGAGAAATCCACCGGCGAACGCGTCAGTTCCATGGCGGAGGAGTACAGCAAAGCCGTGGATATGAAAGCCGCAAATCCGGGTTTCAAAACGGTGATCCGCGTGCTGACGTCTGCTGAGTCCATGCCGCGTGCGAAGACGCTCCTCGAGAGCGTCGTGGCCTCCTTCGCGCAGTTCGACGACATCCGGGGAAACAGTTTCCACAAGCCGCACCTGATCAGCAGACGCGCCATCATCGAGGCGTTCATCCGCCGTTCGCCGCGACGCAGCATCGTCCAGGCGCTCCGCTCGCATCGCCTGCTCCTCGGCACGTCGGAACTCGCAAGCTTCTTCCATTTGCCGAACATCAAGTACAACAAAGTGGAAACCATCAAATGGCAAAACTTCAAGCTCTCCCCCGCTCCGAAAAATCTGCCGAACGAAGGACTCTTCCTCGGAACGAATACGTTCTCCGGTGAGAAGCACAAGGTCTTCATGAAGAACGAAGACCGCTTCCGGCACTTCTACATCATCGGACAAACCGGTACCGGCAAATCGTCCATCATCCAGCTGATGGCGCGTCAGGATTTCAACAACGGAGCCGGCGTCTGCATCGTCGACCCACATGGTTCGCTCGTGGAAGATGTCCTGCCGTACATTCCCCGCTCGCGCGCGGACGACGTCATCTACTTCAATCCCGCCGATACCGAACGACCGCTCGGGTTGAACCTCTTGGAGGGAAAAACACCGGAGGAGAAGGACTTGATCGCCCTCGACGCCATGAACATGATGGTCAAAATGTTCGGCGAAGAGATCTTCGGTCCCAGAATCCAGGACTACTTCCGAAACGGCTGTCTCACGCTCATGGATGACGAGGAGGAGGGCGGCGCCATCACGGACTTGGTCCGCCTCTTCACGGACGACGAGTGGCAGCGGTACAAAGTCACCAAGGTCAAAAACCCGATCGTCCGCATGTTCTGGGAGAAGCAGATGGCGGCCACCGGCCAGCGCGAGAAGCAGGAAATGATCCCGTACTTCGCGGCCAAGTTTGGCCAATTCACCACAAACAGCCTCATCCGGAACATCGTCGGCCAGACGAAGAGCGCGTTCGACATCGCGGACGTCATGAATGGCGGCAAAATCCTCCTCATGAATCTCTCGAAGGGTCTCGTCGGAGACATCAACTCGACGCTCCTGGGTCTCATCATCGTCAATAAGATCCAGGTCGCCGCCATGCGACGCCAGCGCGAGGACACTTCGAAGCGCAGGGATTTCTTCCTCTACATCGACGAATTCCAGAACTTCGTCACGCAGTCGATCGAATCCATCCTCTCAGAGGCCCGCAAATACCGCCTGGGCCTGATTCTCGCGCACCAGTACCTGGATCAGCTCGAAAAAGAGAGCAAGCTCGCAGGCTCCGTGAAGCTCAAGGGCGCGGTTTTCGGCAACGTCGGCTCCATGATGTTCTACAAGATCGGCCCGCAGGATGCCGAAATTGCCGCCAAGGAAATGGGCCCCGTCTTCAGCGAGCAGGACCTTGTCAATATGGATGCCTTCAAGGGCGCCATGAAGCTCTCGATCGACGGGCAACCCTCAAGGCCCTTCTCGATCGAAGTCCCGCGCCCGTGGCTGGACACGACCTATACGAAAGACGCGCAGGCGGCGGAAGCATTCAAACAACTGAGCCGCCTGAAGTACGGTCGCGCAAGGGATTTTGTCGATCGTGAAATCATCCGACGCATAGGATCGTAATACAATAGGCAGACACAATGGCAGACCCTGAGCGACGAGCGAAGCAAGGAGTCGAATGGGTCGATCGCGAGATTATCAGGAGAATCGGATCGTAACTTTGAAAATAAATGTTGGGCAGGAACGTTCCTGCCCCACAGTATTTCTTGTTCAGAGATTTTTCTTCATAGAAGAATACTTCCGCAAATTTCGAAACATCAAAATAGAATTGATCGCGCCAACAGTTCCAAATCCAATGACTGCAAGAATTCCGTATGTTTCTAACTGCTCAAGAGTGATTTTTTGCTTGATATGTCCTAAGAGTAAAACAATCTCAGTGACACCGAGACTCATGATCAATCCGATATTAAGAGCAATTTGCCGATGTATCTCTTTTTGAATCCTTTCGGAAGTTTCAGACTTTTCCGACGCTGCCGATGGGGATTCATAGGGATTCGGGCTCATATTTTAGCGCAGCGCCACCGTCTTCACGGGAAACGCATGAACCAAATATCGTTGCGAGATGCTGTCCGGCGGCCAGCAGGTGTAGAGGATGAGCTCCTCGCCGGGCCCGCTGTAGGCCGACGTATCGGACGCAGGCACCGTATTCTCGTAGGAAACTTCGTAGACGTACATGTTCCCGTTAAAAGTGACGTACACCTTGTCGCCTTTATTCAGCTGGTTCACTTTGCGGAAGATCTTCGTGAACTGGGACACGTCCCATGGGTAGCCGCTGGAGTGACCGTAGACGAGAATCTTGCCGCCGGCTCCCGGATAGCTGAAGAGGTGACCGACGCCGTACTTGAGGGGAGCGAGGATACCGTTACTGGTGAAAGGATCCGACGGGTGCGTAATGAGGAGATCTTTGATGCCGAGCTTCGGGATCGTCACCGAGAAATACCGGTCGGAGGCGTAGGAAAGTTCGCCGGAGGCCGCAGGTCCAGGAGGAGGGACATAGGAAGGTCCCGCAGGCGCCTGGGGACGATGGGCGGCGGCAGGAGGACGAGGAACTTCTGAAACGGGCAACGCTGGCTCGGGTCTGTTGAAGGCGGTCAGATGTTCAGCCCGCACCACATGCATGCGATAGACGATGTCAAAGAATTGCCCGCGCGTGATCTTCTGGCCGAGACGGAGAGCTTCGCGGGGGGAAATCAGACTTTTGGCAATCGCAACGCTGACATAATTCGAAAACCACTCGCCTTCGCGGTTCGGGAGTGCAGAGCTCGTCTGAAAAGGACTGGGCGTCAGCGCCTGTCCGTGGGCGCGCATGAGGAGCACAATGGCCTCTTCAACCGTCAGAGGGGTTCCGGGACGGAACGTGCGATCGCCGTATCCCGTGATGATGCCTTCCTGGAACCCAGCCTCCAGGTATGCCGCGTACCAGGCCTCCTGATCCGCGTCGAGGAAGAGGGGCATCGGGGGCAGGTGTTTTTTGAACCATTCCACTTTGACTGTGTGATTGGCATCGGACGCGAGAACGACCTTGAGAGCTTCGGCCCGGTTGATGAGATCGTAGGGACGGCCGGCGCCGTCGCTGTATCCGCTCACGATCGACTTCTCCGAAAGGTACGCGTACGCCTCGCTGTAGCGCGTGCTCTGCGTATCCGGGAAGGACATGGCATGGAGCGGGATTGCGCCGAGAATCAGCGTAAAACCCAAGGTGGCGGAGAGGAAGCCGTAGGCCTTGTGCAACATGGAAAATGATTATATTGTAAATCAAAGAAATGTCAATAGATGGCTATACGGCGCCAAAAAAACCTCCTAAACACTGGGTAACAGCTTAATATCGTCATCCGGCGCCGCCTTGTTTCTTTTTTTCACTCCACATTCTGTGCACCGATGCGCGATGATCCATCCTTTCTTACCGCTTTGATCCATCATCATGGGTTCCATCAACCCGTGACAGTGCGAGGCGCGGTCCCCAGGATCATTGTCCACATGCTTGCTCCAGAGACACTTGGGACAATGGCTTCTGCAGGTTCCATGAACGAGAGGCTCCACTTGAAAGCCACAATGCTCACAGACGAATGATTCTTCACGCGGAATGAAAACCATCGCAAATACTGTAGCACGGGCGTCTCGCCCGTGGTCGCAGAGGTCTCTGACCTCTGCTTGAAAAACGATCACCGTACGCTGAATGGCCGGGACGGCTATTCAACTACGCCCAAGATGGGCATGCCACGATTTTTATCACACGTTAAATCGGAAGTGCATCACATCCCCGTCGGCAACGATATACTCCTTCCCCTCTGAGCGCATCTTTCCTGCATTTTTGGCTCCTGCTTCGCCTGAGAACTGAACAAAATCTTTATACGAGATGGTCTCCGCGCGGATGAATCCGCGCTCGAAATCCGTGTGAATCACGCCGGCCGCCTGAGGGGCTGTCATGCCGCAGGTGATCGTCCACGCGCGCACTTCCTTCGGACCTGCCGTGAAGTACGTGATGTACCCGAGTGCGTCGTAGGCTGCACGGATGAGACGGTCGAGACCGGAGGAATCGACCTTGAGATCCGCGAGGAACACTTTAGCATCCTCCAGAGAAAGCGTCTGGAGGTCCTCCTCGATCTTCGCGGAGATGACAATGACCTGGACCGAGGGATCCAGTTTCAGCATCGCCCGCGCTTTCTCTGACGTGATCGTCGCCATTTCCTCTTCCGCGACGTTCACGGCATACATGAGTGTCTTAAGAGTGAGTAATTGGAAGGAACGGGCCATGGGCAATTCTTCAGCGCTCAGAGACACAGTGGATGCCAGTTGTTCCTGCTCGAGCGCCGCTGAAATTCTTTTGGCGACTGCGAGCTCGAGTATTTTCTGCTTGTCGCCGCTCCTGGCTGCTCCCTCCGTTTTTTCGATCCGCTTCGTGAGGCTCTGGAGATCGGCCAATGCAAGCTCCGTTTCGATTGTTCCCCGGTCGCGCTCGGGATCGACGGTCCCCTCGACATGGATGATGTCCCCACCCTGAAACGCGCGGACCACGTGGCAGATGGCATCCACCTCCCGGATGTGACTCAAGAAAGCGTTCCCGAGTCCCTCCCCCTTGCTTGCCCCCTTCACGAGCCCGGCAATATCCACAAATTAGATCGCCGCGGGGATCACCTTCTCGGGTTTCACGAGCTCGGTTAATTTCTGAAGTCGCTCATCGGGCACCTCCACAACCCCGACGTTCGGATTGATGGTGCAGAACGGGTAGTTCGCCGCCTGCGCCGCGCGGGTGCGCGTGAGCGCGTTGAAGAGCGTCGATTTGCCGACGTTCGGTAAGCCCACAATACCAATCTTGAGAGCCATAAGCGCCTTATCCTAGCGCATTTCCATAGCATATCCAGCAGCGCCCCTTCATGGACGCGGTGGCGCATTTTAACTACAACCGGAGGTAGCGCCGCAATCAAGACACACTTCGCAGGAACCGTTCCGCTTCATCTTGAAACTGCCGCACCCGCTGCAGAGGGAGCCCGTGAAACCCTGGAGCTTGGCCTGCTGGGTTTTGCTGGAAGCGGCTGTGACCTCAGACGTTGCCTGTTCAATTTCACGGGAAGTTTTTTCCTCGACCGCCGTCTCGTAATCTATGTCTGCCGCCGAGGCGCCTTCGTCGACGATCGGCAGCCGCATCGCGAATGCCTCCTTGCTCTTCGTGCCTTCGCTGTAGGCCCGCTCGACGAGCTCGGCGTTGTGGAAATGCTTGGCCTTCTCCTTCGTGAGGAACTTGAGCGCGAGCCAGCGCGCCATGTAGTCCATAATACTTGTGACGATCGGGATCTCCTTGTTATTTGTCATGCCCATCGGCTCGAACCGCGTGCGGACGAGCTTCTCGCAGAGAACGTCCAGGGGAACCCCGTACTGCAGGTTCATGGAGAGCGAGAGCGCGAGGGTGTCCATGACGCCGGAGAGCGTCGTCCCCTCTTTGTTCATCTTGATGAAGATCTCGCCCGGCGTTCCGTCCTCGTACATGCCAACATGGATGTAGCCTTCGTGCCCGGCCACCGAGAACTTGTGCGCAATCGCGAGACGCTCCTGAGGTAATTTCCGGCGACGTGGAACTTCCTTAATGATGATTTTTTCCACAATTCTTTCTTTCGCGTCTTCTGTGTCCTTTGTGTCTTTTTTGTCTTTCGTATCACTCTTGTTGGACAGCGCCTGGCTCAGCTTCGATCCATCACGGTACAGCGCATTGGCCTTGAGGCCGAGCTTCCAGCTGAGGAAATACGCGCTCTCGATGTCCTCCACGGTCGCCTCATTCGGAAGATTGATGGTCTTCGAGATCGCGCCGGAGATGAAGGGCTGCGAAGCCGCCATCATGCGGATGTGGCCTTCGGCGGAGATGAAACGCCTGCCGATCCTGCCGCACTTATTCGCGCAGTCGAAGACGGGAAGATGCTCGGGCTTTAGATGCGGAGCGCCTTCTACCGTCATGTGTCTGCAGATCCAGACATTCGCTTCCTCGATCTCCACATCGGTGAAGCCGAGTCCCCGGAGCATATTGAAACTGAAGCCGGCCATCTGCTCCCCGCTGAATCCGAGTCGCTTCATGGTCTCGTCTCCAAGCGCCCATTTGTTGAACGCAAAGGGAATCTCGAAGACCTGGGGAAGGTTCTTCTCCACCTTTGCGATATCGGCGTCGGTGAATCCCTTTTCTTTGAGCGTCGTCCGGTTGATGTGCGGAGCGCCCTCCAGAGAAAGCGTTCCCATCACGTACTTCATAATGTCTTTCATCTCCATCTCGCTGTAGCCGAGGTTCCTCAGCGCGGGTGCCACCGACTGGTTCGCGATCTTCATGTAACCGCCGCCCGCGAGCTTCTTGAACTTCACGAGCGCGAAATCGGGCTCCACACCGGTCGTATCACAATCCATGAGGAGACCGATGGTGCCGGTCGGGGCGATGACCGTCACCTGCGCGTTGCGGTAGCCATATTTTTCTCCCCGCGCGAGCGCCCTGTCCCAGCACTCCTTGGCGGGTTCCAGGAGGTGCGAAGGACAGTCCTTCTGATGAATGCCCACTGGAGGGACATGGAGCGCCTCATACTCCTTGACCGGAGCATCGTAGGCGGCACAGCGGTGATTCCGGATGACCCGGAGCATGTGTTCGCGGTTCTTTCCGTAATTTGGAAAAGCTCCCAGGTGCTCCGCCATCTCGGCAGAGGCGGCGTAACTCTCGCCCGTCAGGATGGCCGTGATAGCGCCGCAGATGGCCCGCCCCTGCGGGGAGTCATACGGGATACCCATCTGCATGAGCATCGCGCCGAGGTTCGCGTAACCGAGGCCGAGCGTCCGGAAGCGGTACGAGAGATCGGCGATCTCCCTGCTCGGAAACTGCGCCATAAGGACGGAAATCTCGAGGACCACCGTCCAGAGCCTCGTCGCATGCTTGAAGCGCTCCACCTCAAAGGTCCCATGCTCGCTATCGTAAAACTTGAGGAGATTGAGTGAGGCCAAGTTACACGCCGTGTTATCGAGGAACATGTACTCGCTGCAGGGGTTCGAAGCATTGATCCGCCCGTCCTCCGGACAGGTGTGCCAGTCGTTGATGGTCGTGTCGTACTGCACGCCAGGGTCGGCGCACGCCCACGCGGCGTAGCCGATTTCGTCCCAGAGCACTCTCGCTTTCATGGTTTTGCACGGCACGGGGGCTCTCCCCTCTTTCTCAGCCTTTTTGAGTTCCGTGCGCCAGATCAGGCTCCAGTCGGCATCCTTCGATACGGCCTCCAGGAATGCATGCGAGACGCGGACGGAGTTATTCGAGTTTTGCCCGGAGACGGTCAAATATGCTTCGCCGTTGAAGTCGGTGTCGTACCCGGCATCCGCGAGCGCCGCCACCTTCTTCTCCTCATTCACCTTCCAGTTGATGAACTCCTCGATATCCGGATGATCGACGTCGAGGCACACCATCTTCGCGGCCCTGCGAGTCGTGCCGCCGGACTTGATGGCGGCGGCGGCGCGATCGCCGATCTTGAGGAAACTCATGAGGCCCGAGCTTCTTCCGCCGCCCGAGAGCGGCTCATTCATTCCGCGCAGACTTGAGAAATTGGTGCCCGTACCGGAGCCGAACTTGAAGAGGCGCGCCTCTCGGACCCAGAGATCCATGATGCCTCCTTCGTTGACCATGTCGTCCTGAACGGACTGGATGAAACATGCGTGGGGTTGGGGATGCGTGTACGCGTCCGTGCTCCTTTTGACCTCGCCCGTCGCTGGTTCACAGTAGTAGTGACCCTGCGAGGGACCCGTGATGCCGTAGGCATAGTGGAGACCCGTGTTGAACCACTGGGGGCTGTTCGGAGCCGCCATCTGATGGACGAGCATGTAGGAAAGCTCATCTTCGAACGCCTGGGCGTCCTGGGATGTCTCAAAGTAACCGTACTGCTGGCCCCAGTGCCTCCAGCATCCGGCGAGGCGGCGGATCACCTGTTTGACACTCTTCTCCGGTCCCCGGACGATCTCGCCCTTTTCGTCCATGAGGATGTTCCCTCTCTCGTCACTTTGCGGCACGCCGGCCTTCCGGAAGTACTTGGATACGACGATGTCCGTCGCGACCTGGCTCCAAGTCGAGGGAATCTCCGCCCCCTGCATTTCAAAAACAATGGAGCCATTGGTGTTCGTGATCCGGCTGACCCGCTTCTCATACGTCACCTCCTCGAGGGGGTCGCTCCCCGGATTCGTAAACACTCTCGGAATCGAAAGCCCCGCTCCCTGTTTTTTCATGGACATCCCACGGGAAAAATCCTCCCGGGAAGCGGACGAAGTCGAAGAGCGCGCGGAGGGGTTCATAGTGGGTCAAAAATGAAGAAAACACAATATGTTGTTTCACTCGAGCAACAACCACACAAGATATGGATCCTCCGGGATCCGCGCAAGAACATTTCCAAAGATGATCTGGACAAAAAGCGGGACTGAATCGCGGCGATGAAACGTTGCTCGTTCCTCGTTAGATCGTTCCTCGTTCGTTCACAGAACGAGCAACCAGCAACGAGCCAACGAGTAACAAATCCACACGCTTTGGGCATGAATTATCTGGTACTCTACCAGCATGAAAATTCTCGTCATCGTCGCGGGCACGAACGAACCCAGTAACAGCAACATCCTTGCCGATGCATTCATCGAAGGGGTACGAAAGATACCGGATATCGAGGTGACGAAGTTCCGGTTGAAGGATCTCTCGATCGATCACTTCACTCTCGAAAACTACAAGAAGGCCTGCCTCACGAAAGATGATTTTTGTAAAATCCAGGAACACATCGAGTCTTCCGCGGGCATCGTCATCGCAAGCCCCATCTGGAACTTCAGCATTCCGGCGCACCTGAAAAATCTGATCGACAGGATGGGGGCATTCGCCCTCGACGAAGAGACCCACAGCAAGGGACAACTGAGTGGCAAACCCTTCTTTGTGATCCACACGGGCGGCGCACCCGCAATCGCGTGGAAAGCGCTCATCTATCTCACGACCATCCATCTTTCCGAAGCGATCAAATACTACGGAGGAATCGTTATCGGCAGACACTTTGAACCCAGGTGCATGACGGGCAAGGGAAAATTCGGCGTGGTCGTCGATCAGCGGCCAGCAACCCTCGGCCGTATGCGCGCTCAGGGCGAACACTTCGCTGGAATCGCCAAAGCCTACGCCGAAACCGGGAAAATGCCGTTCTTCGCCCGCGTCCGGTACCAGTTTTTTACCTTTCTCTATCGGGTGGGCAACCGAATCATGTATCCCATTAGCGGGAAACAATGAGAGGGAATGAATTCCCATAATTTCATCGGGTAGCCGGCGGTTTAAACCGCCGACTACTGGTTCTCTGCATTGGTATCCTTTTTATTGCAACTTGGTGTTATTCGCCCACCAGAACTACTTCCTCATCCACCATTCCGGCCTTTTTAAATGTCTCCCACGTCTTCGCTCCCCCCTCGACGAGGATCGAAGCAATCCCGAAGAACGATTCCGTAGGCGTCGTAAGAATCTTCCAAAGGTCACTCCAGGAAAAATTGCCGTGCTCGATCGGAACACCGAAAACTCTCGCCCCCGTTCTCCGGATTTTTTCGGCATCCTTCGAAGCAAAAAATTCCGGAGTCGTGATCACGATCGCACGATTATCGAGCACCGGAGCAGATGCAGGAATTCGCAATTGCGGATCGAGAATAATTTTCCATAGCTGCATAATTTTTTTGTTCAACCTGACGGTGAGTTCCGGATCGTCCGCAAGCACCGTCCCGATTCCCACGAGAATGGCATCATGCTTCGCGCGGAGGAATGCATGTGACCACAGATCCTGTTCCTTCGATGTAATTTTCAGGGGCGAGCCATCGGGCTTAGAAAATTCCCCGGATTTCGTATGTGCGCGTTTCAGCGTGATCCAGGGTCTGCCCTTCGTCCGAAGTGACACAAATCCGCGGTTGAAGTATTCGCACTCGGATCGAAGCACGGAGCCGATGACTTGCACCCCCTTCCATCGAAGACGCCGAATACCGTTACCGGAAATTCTTGGGTCAGGATCCACCATGCCGAAAACAACATTTTTGATCCCGCGCTCCAGGATGATATCCGTACAGGGGGGTGTCACACCTTGATGACAACACGGCTCCAGATTAATATAAAGCATATCATCTGAATAAATTTCTTGTTCAATATTTTCTAGTAAGACTCGCTCTGAATGAAAATCACCGTATTTATTGTAATAGGAAGTAGCGATGACGGTTTCACCTCGAACCAGCACGGAACCAACCATGGGGTTGATCCCCGTCCTTCCCCTGCCCTGCTCCGCGAGCTTCAGGCATTCGCGGATGAAAGAGTCATGGTTCATGGAACCAGTATACAACGTAGCACGCGCATCCTGCGCGTGGTCGAACGGCCGTCTTCGGCCGTTCCTCGAAATAGCAAAGGCTAGAAGCCTCTGCGACCACGCCCGGGACGGGCGTGCTACATTCGTTTATCACTTCTGCAAATACTTCTGCAATACACTCGCAGGCTTCAGACCTCCCCCCTTCTGCCTTTCCACCATCGCTACGGCTTCTTTGACCATCATCCGGTGATGGCGGTGGACGTTCAAGAATTTGCGGTAGCCGCCCTCGCCGTTCTCGATGGACCGTGCGACGCGCGTCACAGTCGTCGTACATGCCCCGGTTAACCTTGCAACCTCGCGGTAACTCAAGCCTTTGGAAAGAAGCCGTGCCACCTCCAGGCGTTCGCTCAGGTCCTGCAGTTCCGAAAGCGTCGCAACATCCCGGAGAAAACTTGCGATGTCCGCTTCGCTCTTATTCGTAAGAAGCGCGGAGCAGAGCTGCTTGAACCAAGGTTCCCTGCGCCAGCTGTCTTCGGTGAAACGTCGCTTCACGGAAAAAAGTGTATCACTGTCCTACTATGATGTCACGGAAATACGCGGGTCAGGAGACCCGCTCTTCGCCACGAATCATCTACATTTGTCCTCGCGAATCCTGAAACCAGTAACCAGTAACGAATTCCAGTTCTAACCCTACTTCCCTCCTGTTCTCGCCGCGATCACTTCCTCCGCCTTGCTCTTCGGCACCTTCGCGTAGTGGCTGGGTTCCATCGAGTAGCTGGCGCGGCCCTGGGTCATGGAACGCATGT
>JBBTTQ010000150.1:0-7052 GCA_038064175.1 Patescibacteria group bacterium | reverse complement strand
CAAAATCCAGCGGGGCGAGCAGATCAAGCGCGATCAATTTCTCCGCCGCCTCACGGACATCCAGTACCCCGCAGCGGCATCGAGTTCAAGCAGGGCATGTACCACGTGCTCGGCGACACGGTGGAAGTTTTTCCTCCCGGCGGCGACACGGTGATCCGGATCGAGATGCCCTTCGACGAAATCGAGACCATAGAGGAGGTGGATTGCTTCACGGGCGAACTCCTGCAGGAATTGCAGGATGTGATGATTTTTCCGGCCGCCCACAACGTGACGACGAAGGAAAAGATCGATCAGGCCGTGGACGGTATCAAGTCAGAATTGGAAGTCCGGGAGAAAGAACTCCTCTCCGCAAACGAGCTCGTGAAAGCGGAGCGCCTCCGCACGCGCACGGAGTACGACATCGAAATGCTGAAGGAAACAGGCTACTGCACGGGGATAGAGAACTATGTCCGCTACCTCAATAACCAGGCGCCCGGCATGCCGCCGTCGACGCTGCTGGACTACTTCCCGAAAGATTTTCTCCTCTTCGTCGACGAATCGCATATCACGATCCCGCAGGTCGGAGGCATGTACGAAGGCAACCAATCCCGGAAGCGCACGCTCATCGAATACGGTTTTCGCCTGCCCAGTTCCGCGGACAATCGGCCGCTCAAGTTTGAAGAGTTCGAATCGCGGGTCGGGCAACGCATCTACGTCTCCGCAACGCCGTCGAAATATGAGTTCAAGAACACGCCGAAAGAATCCTTGGTGGAGCAGATCATCCGCCCGACGGGTCTCCTCGATCCTGTGGTCACGGTGAAGAAGACCAATGGCCAGATCGATGACATCACGGCGGAGGTCAAATCCACGATCAAGCGCGGCGAACGGATCCTCATTACGACGCTCACGAAGAAAATGGCGGAGGACCTCACAAAGTTCTTGAACGACGCCGGCGAGAAAGTCCGCTATCTCCACAGCGACGTGGAGACGCTGGAACGGATCGAGGTCTTACGGCAGCTTCGCACAGGCGAAATCGACATCATAGTCGGCATCAACCTGCTCCGCGAAGGACTCGACCTTCCCGAAGTCAGCTTCATCGCCATCCTGGATGCCGACAAGCAGGGATTCCTCCGATCGAGGGACGCGCTGATCCAGACCATCGGCCGCGCGGCCCGGAACGTCCACGGCCATGTCACGCTCTACGCCGATAAAATGACCGATGCCATGAAGGCCGCCATAGAGGAGACCAACCGCCGCCGCAGGGTTCAGAAGGCTTATAACGTCAAGCACGGCATCACGCCGAAGACGATCGAAAAAGCCGTGCACGATATCGCGGAAGAAGGCCGAAAGTTGGAGCTCCGCCGTCCGAAGTAAGATCACACGAAGATCCCGAAAGACGAGAAGAAGCGTCTCATGGAAGAGCTGGAGGCGCAGATGGATCTGGCGGCGAGGAATATGGAATTTGAACGCGCCGCCGATTTGAGAGACGAAATCGAGCTCCTCCGCAGAGAAGTGAAATGAAATGCGCGTTCAGAGGGATCGTAGAGATCGAACGGCGGTCGATCTCCAGTCTGGATAAGGAAAAACTGTGGGTCAGGAACGTTCCTGCCCCATAGTTTATTGTCCGCTGCCGCCTTCCTGGCTGAAATGTTAATATGATATCATATTAACAGCAGAGAAAGTATTTCAGTCTTCATTGTTCTGGTATGACAACACCTCGTAACCGGGACGCTGCGGCATATTTCATTTTTTTCGAAACTTGACCGGCAAATATATTGAAAGCATGGCAGGATCAATGCCCGCAAAAATGACTATCCTGCACATTCACCGAGGATTCTACCCCAGTTCCTTCACCGCCTCCTTGTACCCCTCCGGCGTCCCCGTGTCGTAACGCCTGCCTTCAAATTCATATCCGTATATTTTAATGTCTTCGAGCTGCTTGATCAGGGCATCGATCAGGCGGATCTCTCCGGCATGGCTCGCGCCGGCCATTGATAATGCATCGAACGTCGATCGTGGAATCAGATACTTGCCGACGATGCCGAGGGTCGAGGGGGCATCGCCAGGTTCCGGTTTTTCGACCAGTCCTTTGATGCGCTTGAGTCTTCCTTTGCTCGAGGCTTGGTCGATATCCGCGATGCCGTATTTTTTCATTTTCTCCCGGGGAACATTTTCAAGCGCGAGCATCGCCGGCAGGGAACCATTCGATGCGACACTCTCGTATGCTTCCTTTAGTTGCTGCAGACCCGTCTTTGATCCCGCAATGAGATCATCGCCGAAGAGAATGGCGACAGGTTCGCTCTTCATCCAATCCTTTGCCTGCAGGATGGCGTGGCCGTCCCCTTTCATATCGTGCTGGTAAACGACATGGAAATGCACGCTCGCGTATCGGTGCAGTTCCTCGAGCATGTGGAGTTTCCCGCGCGACTGCAGTTCTTTCTCCAGTTCCGGCATCGCGTAAAAGTATTCCGGGATGGATTCCTTGCCCTTGCTGATGACGAAACAAATTTCTTCGATGCCGACACTGAGCGCCTCATCGACGAGGCGCGCGATGATGGGAACATTGCCGATCGGCAGGAGCTCCTTGGGCACGACTTTCGTCCACGGGAGGAAACGGGTGCCGAGTCCGGCCACGGGGAGGATGGCTTGGGTGATCTGCATCGGAAGATCGTGAATCGGCCATTTGTGCTTGTTTTTTGCAATGGGAGGCCGCTTCGGATAGTGTACGCAAAGGAGGGTTCGTTGACAAATGAACTCAAAATGAATACAATGGGGGCGACAATTCACATCCAACACCCATGACGAAAGCGGAACTCGCACTTGAGACCGTGCAACAGCTCTATCTCCTCCAGATGCGACTTTTCAATGTGCTGGATATGGATCTGAGTGACCCGAATCTCAGAAAAGAAGCGAAGAAGCAGACGAAAGAGTTTGAAACGCTTCTAAAGGACGCCGACTGGCGCTACATGGGTGGGATGGATGTCTACGAGGAGCTTAAGAAATTGCCGCAGGAAGTGAATGCGAAATTAAAGACGTCTCCGGTGGCGGAGAGGATGAAGAAAAGAGTGGGAAAATAGGACGAGAAAGACCCGCCTTCGCCCTGCATACGCAGGGACTACGGTGGGCAGGCACAAGAAATGATTTATGCCGCCTGTTCCTTCTTGGGTTGTTTCAGTTCTTCGAGCCAGCCGGGCCAGAGCATTATTTCAATATCGGGGATTTTTGGGTCTTCCGATGTAAGGAGCAGTGTGGATGCAGGTCTATTCGTTGCCGTGATTTCATCTGGAGTATTCGGGGTATTCATAATGATGGATCAGGCTTCGCTGATGCGGACGACTTTCACGTGTTCTTCCTTCGGGACGAGCACTTTGAGGATGCATTCTTTATTGAGCGTCGCTTTCACTTTTCGGGGGTCGATGACGCAGGGGAGGGTGATGCTGCGGCTGAATTCACCCCAGAAACATTCCTTCAGATAGAACTGATCCTCGGGGATCTGTTCCTGCGGCGCGCGTTTGCCGCGAATGGTGAGAACATTCTCATTCACTTCGATATCGATGTCCGAGAGGCGCACGCCCGCAATCGGGGCTTTGATGATATAGTAATCATCCTGCTCGTAGATATCCACGGCGACTCTCCCGGCCGTGCTCTGCGGCGACGGCAGAGGCGGATTGGCGCCCTTCCGGGTATCCCCCTTTGCGGCGCCCTCATTGAGTGCTCTGAAGATTCCGTGAAAAGGAGAGGGGCTCATTTCGAGTGATCGTACCAATGCTTACGGGATGAATGCAAAAATGTAGAGTAGTCAACTTCATGAACTTATGAGGTAGTCGAAACGGAAATTATGACAGTTTACGAGTTACGAGTTGGAACCCGCAAACTCGTAACCCGCAACCAATCATCCGCTATGCTTCCCTCAATGACGCTGCTCCACGCGATCTTTCTCGGGGTCCTCCAAGGTCTCACGGAGTTCCTTCCCGTTTCCAGCTCCGGACATCTGGCGCTTGCAGAGGTGTATTTCAAGCTTCCTCTGCCGGTCCGCGACCTGCAACACTTCGACATTGTTCTCCACGCAGGAAGCCTCATTGCACTTTTTATAGCTTTCGCGCGTGACTGGAAAAATTTGTTACTGTCTCCTTTTACAGGCAACAAATCTGCGCAGCGTTTACTCCTTCTCCTCATTCTCGCCAGTATTCCGGCGGCGCTTGCAGGATTCGCTCTGGAGGAAATATTTGCTCTGCAGTTCCGTTCCCTCCTCTCTCTTGCCGTGCAGCTTGTTCTTTCGGGCGCCATCCTCATCCTCGCGGAACGTTTCACTCCACACGGTTCCATCGCGTCGTTAAAACCAATTCAAACACTGCTGATCGGCATCGCGCAGGCGTGCGCGCTTGTTCCCGGCCTCTCCCGCTCCGGACTCACGATTGCCGCGGGAAGAGCCGTGGGCCTTTCGAGGGCAGAGTCCGTGCATTTTTCCTTTCTCATGGCGTTCCCGGTGATCGCCGGAGCGGTGCTGCTTACGGGCATTCGTGTTGTGCAGGGGGATGTCGTTCTCCCCGCTTTTTCCACCACAACTACGGGCTTTGCGGCATCGCTTGTTTCCAGTCTGATGGCGATCAGTTTCCTGAAATTTTGGGCGAAGAAGATCAGCATGACGTGGTTTGCGGTATATCTCTTCATCATTGGAGCAGCGTTGATCGCGACCTATGTTCATCTGGAACGTCTGGGTGACCCCGTGATCGTCGAGGACAGCGTGCGGCGCTATGGCGCATTCGTCCTCTTCCTGTTCGCATTCGTGGAAACCGTGCCGCCCCTGAGTTTTTTTTCGCCAGGCGTGCTTGCGCTCATCGTCGGAGGCGCGTTGATCGAGCGCTCTTTCACGGCAATCCTTTTCTTTCTTGCGGCGGTCCTGGGCGCCGCGCTGGGGAATTCCACATTCTTTTTCCTCGGCCGCACCTACGGACGCAGTTTCGCGCATAAAGTGCATGTGAGCGAATTGCAGCTCAGGAACGCAGAGGCGTTCCTCAATCGTTTTGGAAGATCAAGCCTCTGTCTGGGCCAGTTCACGGGGGGGCTTCGACCATTGATCGCCTTTGTTGCCGGCACCGTGAAGATACCTCCCGAACTTTTTTTCCTGTGGATGTTTGCGGGAACCGCCGTCTACATCGGTATTCTGCTTGCAGCCGGATTTTTCCTGAGTTCGTACCTGCCGTGGATTCTTTCCTCCGTCGGCATCGGAGGGGCGCTGATAACGGCGGTTGCGCTGGTTGCTATAGGATTCCTTCGAAGAAAGATCAAGAAGAATAGATAAAAATTGTGCACGGATGAGGCTTGCTCCCGTCTGGAACATCAGTACAATGCGCGAGCCAAGATGGATATCTCTCACGAAGCTTTTTTCTCACTCCACACCTATGTCTACCGTCCAGCTCAAAAACGCCATCCGCCGTCTTCGTTTTGAACGCAACATGACGCAGGAAGAACTGGCGCTCAGGACGGGGGTCAGCAGACAGACCATCATGAGCATCGAACGCGGACGCACCAATCCTTCGGTGCTCCTGGCGCTCAAGATCGCATCGGCGCTGGGAGCGGAAGTCACGGAGGTATTTTCCATGGAGGGGAAACTGGCACCGGTTTAGGGTTTGGATGAGGAATGGCGTCTTTTTCATCAAAAGCTTTTGTCGAATCCAAATCCACCATCGCAGGAACCGCCGCCCGTATATCCTCGATCACAAACTTCGGGAATGTTCTTCCCTGCCAGTGCTCCAGCGTGACGCGGAATGCGATATCGACTGCCTCTTTCATATACTCTGCAAATTCCCCCAGGCGAAAACCGATGGCGGGAAAACCCTGGATACTGGCCTGGAGGTGGGCGCCATCCGCCCCCACCCTCCGCGGACGCTCCACGGCGGTTCCCTGGAGTAAAAAAGTCGGTTCCGGGTTTCCCTGGCCGAACGGTTCCAACGAAGCGAGCTCAAGACAATCCTCTGGCTTTAATCCATGCACATGGAGTGGCGCATCGATGGCAATCGTGGGGACGAGAAGATCTTCCGCAACAGTACTTCGGACATGGTCACACAACCGTTCTCCGATTTCCTGCATGCGATCGCACATGAAAGTGCATCCGGCGGCCTGCGCGTGTCCGCCGAAGCTGAGGAAGAGCTCGCTGCAGGATCGGAGTCCCGAAAGCACGTTGTAGTGCGGGGTACTCCTGAGCGATCCGCGACATTCGTTCCCGACAATGGACCCGACGAGACTGGGCTTCCCGAATCGCTCCGTCAGTTTCCCCGCAAGCAAACCCATGATGCCTGCGGGATATTCCTCCGAGCATTCGAGGAGGAAGAACCGACCGCTATTTTTCTGAGCGCGTTCGAGTGCCCGTTCGAAGAGCGAGGATGTGAGTTCCTGCCTCTCCGTGTTCAGCTTCTGCAATTCCCGTAAAGCCGATTCGCTCCCAAGGAGGGCTGCGAGCGCAATGGAGGGATCCGCCATCCTACCCGCTGCATTGAGCCGGGGCGCGATGCGAAACGCAATGTCTCTGCTCGTGAGCGGCGTGCCCTTGAAGACGCTCTCCCGGAGAATCCGGAGCGGTCCGTGGTCGATCGTCTGCAGCACATCGATCCCCCTCTTTACGAGCGCGCGGTTCCACCCCGTGAGCGGGACGAGATCGGCGATCGTTGCAATCGTCGCAAGAGCGATGTCCTCCTCGGAACCTGCCCAGGCGTCATGCCCACTGCCCGCACGCTCGGTAGCCTCACGAAAGGTCAAGGCCACCCCGGCTCCGCAGGGGTGCGGAGCCGGGTAGAGTGGCGCCAATGCGGGGTGCAGGATGGCGTAGGCCTCGGGGAGAATCGACGGCAGCGAGTGATGATCGAGCACAATCACATCCATTCCGACATTCCCGGCGGCTTTGATTGGTTCGCACGCGGTGATCCCCGTATCCACGGTTAAGAGCAGTGTCACACCTTCCTTCCGGAGCGATTCGATGTGAGGAAGTGAAAGCCCGTAGCCCTCGCGTTCGCGGTGGGGCAAGCGAACGACAGGCGTGCATCCGCGCGCCCGGCACAGGCGGTAGAGGATGGCCG
>JBBTTQ010000149.1:0-6382 GCA_038064175.1 Patescibacteria group bacterium | reverse complement strand
TTCTTCGGCTTCGCGAACGTCTCTCGCGAGTGCTCGATGATCTCTTTTACCTGATTCTGCTTCGGTGTTTCACAATCCATGGTCATGGCGGAGAAGGCGTCGCGCGTCTGCCCCTGCACGCTCATCTTGATGTAGAACTCCCGCACGGCGAGGTTGATGATGTCGCGCACGTGGAAGACGGGGGTGAACTCCTGTTCCAGAATCGCCGCATCCTCCGCGCCGACGCGGAAGGCAATGATGGTACCGATGTTCCCGAACACCGTCGTGCGGACGATGTCGCTGAGCTGCCCCATGTATTGGTGCGCGATCGTGAGTGAGAGCTTGTACTTGCGCGCCTCGCTCAAAATCTCCGCGAAGGTATCGGTCGCAAAGTACTGGAACTCGTCGCAGTAGAGGTAGAAGCTCTTGCGCTCCGATTCCGCCATATCGGCGCGCTCGAGCGCCGCCTGCTGGATCTTCGTAATCATCATGGCGCCAAGGAGCGCCGCGTTCTCCTCGCCGAGGAGGCCTTTATTGAGCTTCACAAGGAGGATTTTCTGCCCGTCCATCACCTTGCGAATGTTGAACGTATTAAAGGGCTGCCCGATGATATTGCGAATCAGGTTCGTGGAAACAAGCTGCCCGACTTTGTTCAAAAGCGGCGTAATCGCTTCGTTATCGAACTTCTCGCTCCACGCGGCGAATTCGTTCACCCAGAAGTTTTTCACAACGCTGTCTTCGATCCTCGAAACAATGGTCTGCCGGTAGTTCTTATCCGAGAGCATCTTCAAAATCGAAAACACCGTTGTGCCTTTGCTGTCGAGGAGCGCGAGTGTTGTTTGCCGGAGCACATGTTCGAGGCGCGGAGTCCAGTTTGCCCCGAAGAGTTTTTTGAAGATTTCGATGAAGCCAATCGTCACTCTCAATTTGAGCTCCGGCGATACCGCCTCCATCGGATTGAACGCAACGGGGAACTCGGTATCCATCGGGTTAAAGTAAATGACGTCCTTCACTCTGTTTTCCGGCACGTGTTTGATCACGGCATCCACAAGATCGCCGTGCGGATCCATCACGCAGACGCCCTTGCCATCCTTGATATCGGTTGCGATGAGGAGCTCGAGGAGCTTCGATTTTCCCGTGCCGGATTTGCCGACGAAGTAGAGGTGCCGCGCGCGGTCAACCCGCAGCATGCCGAACGGGGTCTGTTCGTTATGGTAGTTCGTGACGCCGAAGGGAATGACATCGGCGTCCTCGGATTTTGGGAGATCGAGCGGCGGCTCACTGCGCCTTGCCATCACGTGGACGATATGGGGGACGATATCGGGATCGGGATAGTGATAGATGCCGGCGGCCTCGGAAACGCCAAGGAGGAACCCGCCGCCGCTGCGCTGCCGCCAGCGTGAGAGCGCGCTCTCGCCGCGGATCTTTCCCCTTGCAACGAAGCCGTTGTGATCCACGGTGTTAAACTGCGCGTAGGCCTGTGTGAGCGCATTAAGCTGGGATTCCGCATGTTTTGCATCCTTCGCAAACGCCGCGAGGCGGATTGCGACGCGCCACTGGCGTTCGGCCGTCTTAAGGCGGTTGGCTTCGAACTCTTCCTTGCGGAATTCCCCATGCGCGCGCGCCTTCACGCGGTCGCGGAGCCGGAACCAGCGCCGGATGCGGTTCATGAAGAATTTGAATGTTCGGCGGATGTTGAAGAAGAAATCATCCACGCGGGGAGTCATCACGACCTGCACCCACACCGTTTGCCCCTCGCCCGCTTTACTCATCACGGTGAAAAGTCCCGCAAGAGAATCGCCTTCGAACTCTGTGAATCGTTTTATCGGGTAGATATCACTGCGCTTCGTCTTCAGTTCCGTCATCACAAGAGTTCCTCCTTTCACGGTTTCCGGCGTCGCATAGTCTGCGTACTGCTCCTCAATGACGCAGTCGTGGTAGAGCGCGTAGATTTGTCCCACAACGAGCTCGTGGAGGCGATCGGGTATGGAAAGATAGAAGTAGACGTGCTGCCTGTAGGAGACGAGCTCGAAGCTGATCAATTCCCCGCGGACCTGCTCATGGAGGTTTGAGAGAAGCTGCGCAAAGCGGCTTTCGGTCTTTGCGACTTCTTCTTCCCACTGCTGAATGCGGACGAGGAGGAGCATTTGGCTTACGATTCTACACGAGTCGTGTCATCCTGAGTAGCCCCTAAGCGAGCGGAGCGAGCCGAGGGGCGTATCGAAGGATCAATACACCTCTTTCAAATAGCACTCCTCACAATACACAATTTCTGGTCGCTCCGGAGCGTAGCTTGTTTCGATCTGCTTTTGGCATTTCATGCAGTGACGCTTCCAGAGTTTCCGCGGATTGCGACGGTTTACTCTTTCCATGTAACGGCATTCATAGCACGTTAGAGGAACGGGAATGGACATATTGCGATAAAAAGATAATTCCTGAGGGAGAATTCGAAAGTTTCGCTTGCAGGTTTCGCACGCGTGGAGATCTTCAGTAATGACATCAGGCACATCTCGTATTGTGTCAGGAACAGTTACTGTTTGTGCCTTGTAGAGATGCGGATCCTCATCGCGCCATTGTAATCCTCGTTGTATTACCTGTTCTTTTTGAAGGGGAAAATATTCCTGTGCTGCCGTTTCGTTATAGCAATAAGGACTGAGTTCCACAGGAAAAAACTCACCCCATTCTCCATCACTGGACATTCGTTCAATAATTTTACTCACGAGCCGACCATATTCATCTTG
Source organism: Patescibacteria group bacterium (assembly GCA_038064175.1). GTDB lineage: Bacteria > Patescibacteriota > Gracilibacteria > Peribacterales > Peribacteraceae > 2-02-FULL-52-16. The sequence continues at coordinate 3,662 of JBBTTQ010000149.1, read as the reverse complement.
TGAGTATTGTTTATTGAGGATGCAGTACTGTTTACGCTTGAGCGCAATGCAACCGAAGAGATGTTCGCAGCTGTGACAATTATCACTATAGAGGACATTTTTGTCTTTCCAGCACCAGGTTGTGAAGTGAGTCATATAAGAATTATCGGGAGTCGCGCCCTCGTAACACCATTCCGGACGACCCGTCTGACTTACATCGTATGAGTTCTTCGGTGCATCGCCGTGGACGATAAATTTACAGTACTCTGCGCCATCCTCCAAAAATCCAAGCACGTCTTTGCAATTGAATAAGTCATCGCCGATGCAATTCTCGCAATTGACGAGGTGCGCGTACTTACGGGGAAAACTCAGAGCCCACTTTTCAAACTGATCGTTAAAATATTTCATGCCTTCTTTGGAATCTAGACGAAAAGAAGTAACCTTTTGTCGGTACTCGGTCTCTGAATACTGCTGGTTGAATATATAAAAATGCTTCTGACGCAAACCGATGCAACCAAGACAGTCTTGGCAGCCTTTCAGATCAATACCAAAGGAACAATTGTTGCAATTTTCACAGTGATTGAGATGGATGCAGCGATATAGATGCTGACTCGCGAGCGAATCATAGACTAATTCGGAATAATGGACAGAATAACAATCGAAGAGGTGGCGGCTTTTGAGGCAATTACCATCGCAATAGTAACAATCTTGCAATTCCCATGCCCCCGTAATGAGGTAGCAGTTTTTTCCAAAGGCAAAATCCTGGCAGTACTCACAGTTCTCACTGCCGACGCCGTTATCATTCATCATCGTGATTTGAGGAACGGACTTTAGCAGCGCACCAAATTGTGTGATGAATGATCGATTCAAATCGATGTCTTTTCCGTACGATAAAGGATCAAAATTATCACTCCACCAGCACGGAAGGCAGTAGACAGGATACTGTGTATCTGTCGTATGGATGGAGATAATGGGTTTGTTGCAGTTGCTACATGTTCGACTCTTGAGTGCATGTTCTCTGCGCCAGATCATCCGACGCTGGAAACGACAATCTGGGCAGTGCGTCGGCGGAGGAATTCCATATTTCCTGTCCCCGAAAATCGGCGAAATTTTGTCGTAGAACGAAAGATCATCCTCTGTAATTTCGAACGGAGTTTTGCACCACGCGTTGGCACATATTTTCTGCACGACGTTCAGTATACCTCTCACAAAAACTTCATGAATTCCTCCTCCGTTATTCCCGCATCTTCAATGATTCCCTTCACTGTCTCTGGTTTGAGATACTGGCTGTGCGTGGGTACGGAAATAACTATGGCATTTTCTGTTTCATCTCCTCTTTCCTCCAGAGTGAGGAGGTGTCCTTTGATTGCCTCCTTGGCATATTTCTCCGCCTCCTTGAGCGTTTCTCCCTGCGTGTGACAACCCGGAAGCTTCGGAACGTGCACGGCGTAGCCTCCTGCCTCAGAGGGTTCGAACATGACATCGTACCCGCTTATGATCTTCCAGGTCGGCCCTGTCATGCTGAAAGTGTGGCAATGGACATGATGCCCCACAAGCATTTTTGTGCTATACTGGAAAAGCCATGACGACGTTTACCATCACCGATGACGATTTGGCGGGTATCAACAAGCAAACTTTTCCGAGCGTGAAAGCTTTTTTGGAGCATCTGGAGAACGAGTGTGGTTTTTTCTTTTTGTATCGAATGCCGGATGAGGAGATTACGCCGGAAATACAAAAAAAGGCTAATGAGGCAGTGAAGCAATATGAGAAAGATCCCTCATCATTCACTAACATATGAATGTTCGCGAAAGCAAGCATGTTGAGCGGTATGTCAGGAGCCGTGGAATTCTTCAGCAGTATCGGAAGGCAAAACAACGTCTTCTATCGGATAATTTTCAGGCAGTTGGGTTCAGGAAGCGACAACCGAAGACTCTCAATATTTGGTACTTTCGAATAACACAGAAATATCGAGGTCATTGTGTCTGGAAAGGGGACACAATCATCATCTTTGATGTGGATGACCATCAATAAACTTCTTTCAAGTAACATTCCTCGCAATACACAAGCTCCGGCCTTTCCGGCGCATACGTCGTCTGTATCTCTTTCCCGCACTTTCCACATGTCCTCTCATAGAGCCTGTTTGATGTGCGCCGCAGGAGCCTGCGCCTATGCCGCTCATCGGGATGATGTATCGGAACGGGGATGTTGTGCTTTCGGTAGTACGCGAGCTCTTGCTTGGTGATGCGATACGGTCGTTTCGTTTTGCTGCATTGTATTGCCCATGTGAGGATGTCATCGGGGATATCGGTGATCGCTTCGGGCAGCTTCTCTGCAGGAATGATCTTTTCGACATGTGGCGTATCATCTACCGGCTCTTTCCAGCGATAACCGCATCGAAGCGCTTCCTCTTTGGTGAGCGGAAACTCCTCCATGGCGATCGTTTCGTTATACGCAAAGGGCGAATGATCCTTCGGGAAGTATTCTCCCCATTCATTTGTCGTCTTCATGTGTGCGATAAGGCGGGAAGCCAGCGCTTCGTATTCTCCTTTCGTGTACTGCTTATTGAAAATGCAGTACTGTTTTCTTCTGAGTCCTACGCATCCAAAGGAATCGCGGCTGCCAGTGGAGTGTGCGCAGTAGAGGAGATTGGAATTATTCGTCGTACAGGTGCTGCAAAACCTCAGGTTGTACGCATGATCCCCGCATGCCGCGCACTGGTACATGAGTTCCGACTGATCCCCCCACGAGGTGTAATCGCGGGAAGATTTCACATTAAAGATTCGTGCGCACCATCTGCAATCTTCCAGATTTTTACAGTCGAAGCACTCGGTCGAGTTCTTGGAATTGTAGAGATGATTCCCGCTGCTCTTTTCATTTTGTTCCGCTTGGACCGCCTTGTGCGGCTGTGTACGAAAAAAATCATCAGCCTTCCTTCGAAAATCTACAATCCCGGTACGGGTCTCGAGATGGAGATCCCTGAGCCTCGTGCGGTATTCCTCCTCGCTCAATTTCTCGTTCAATATCATAAACCGTTGCTGCCGCTGGTTGATGCACCCAAGGCAATCCTTGCACCCGATGCAATTCATGAGGAATGCGCTGTCGCTGCACCTCTGGCAATCTTCGGAAAAACGAAGGTTGTGGCAACCTATACAATCGACGCATTCGTAGCACCACTGATCCTCGTAGCAGTTGCTGCAATCGACGAGGTAGCTATTGAAGAAGAGGCGATTGCCGTAGTAGCAGTGTTCGTTGTGGTCAGTCTCCGCAATCAGGTAACAGTCCTTCAGGTATCCGGCGCAGTTCACGTAGTCGCTATTTTCCATCGTCCCGCCGATCACAAATTGCCCCTGATGGGGGACTTTTTGTAGGAGTTCGCCGAACTGCTAGAAGAAGGGCTTCAAAAAATCGATCTCTTGTCCGTACTCCATTTCGTCCCATGCATCGCTCCACCAGACTTCCGGGTGGTAAATCGGAAACGGATGATCGGAGTGGTATGGCGAGATGAACTCTCTGCCTGTGAGGTCGCATTTCCGCTTATAGAGTACGCGGGAATTGCGTTCCGTCAGGCGGCGCTGGAACCGGCAGAGGGGGCAGGAGTTTGGAGGAGGAATGAGTTCTTTTTTTCCGCCCCGCTCTCAACTTCCAAGTGCAACAGTGAGGTAGGAAGTAAAGACTTCATCAGG
>JBBTTQ010000148.1:0-1418 GCA_038064175.1 Patescibacteria group bacterium | reverse complement strand
GGGATCTGCGCATGGATGCCTGGATATGTTCTCCACACATTTTGGTCATGACCCGGAGTTGCCAACATTTCTGCGGAACGTCGGCTCGAACTTTCTTCTCAAGGGGAACGCGCTGCAGTGGCAAGCGAAAAAGGGCTTGCGCGTGCTCGCGCACGGCGGCCCCTTTGCAGATTGGTGGAGTCTGGGCGACAAAATCATAACCGATTTCCGCGAACATTGGTCCGCCTCCGCATAGCTACGGACGGGCAGGTGCGGCGGCTGATTTTGCTTCGCAACCCCACAGCCGCCGCGAGTTTATCCTGAGCCAAGTCGAAGGACCGTTTCCGCCTGCCCGTCCGTAGCTCGCCAGAGCGAGCGAAGGAGGGTGACGATTTGTAACTGCTCTTTTGCTGCTATTGACTGTTAAAACGCCGATTTGACATAATAAAGAAAATGCGTATAATTCACGCATTCCCCACAATCCTATGACAGTCGTAGCTGAACAATCGAAACTAGCGGATGCGGACACGTTACAAACTCTCCAGCAGCATCTTTCTGCAGAAATGCAAAGGCACACGGAGGCTGTCGCTGCAATCCAGCAAGAAATGCAAAATGCAACACGAGAGGATGCCCGATCTCTCATCGAGGGCGACTCCGAAGCTGCTACAGGAGAGCAGAAATCCAGTGAACCTGTTGCCGAACAAAAGCGCGAGCTTTCTCCCGAGGAGACAAGAGATATGCTTGCTCTTCTCGAACGTCGTTTGAGTCAAAAGCCCGATCATTATACGAGACCGGAAGGCATCAGCTTTGGAGATGTACGCAAGTCTCTCGAAGCTGATCCTGCCGCACTCTGGAGTATCTGGAAGATGGAAGAGACCGGTGGCGCACCCGATATTACGGCAGTTGAAAATGACGCATTCATCTTCGAAGATTGCTCCAAAGAATCTCCGGCTGGTCGCAGAAATTGTGTCTATGATAAAGGGGCGGAGAAATTTGCGAGTGGTACGTTTAATGGCAATGCCGTTGATATGGCGAAAGAATTTGGCATAAAGATATTGTCTCCGGAAGAGTATCGTCGTTTGCAGACGGTAGGAAAATTTGATCGTAATACTTGGAGTTGGGTGGAGACGGATGCGGAAACAAGAAGCAGCGGTGTCGCCCTGGATGGCGATCGCAATGGCGATCACGTCTACGTGTGCCGGGGCATTGCCCGCTTCCATTGCGGCGATAGGGCGTGGCGTGGCCTGCTAAGGGTTCAGAAGGTTTCTTGAACTTTGAGTTTTGTTCTCTCTTTTTTCTTTGTCCTTAAGACCGCCGAAGGCGGTCTTCCGTTTTGAATTTTTTTTGGTACTCTTTCCCGTAGCGGTGAGTAGTCACCTGCCTTAGGGCTCTAAAAATTTCAACTTGAACAAGTCTTACTTCCTCCGCGGGAGGATGTT
>JBBTTQ010000147.1:0-7430 GCA_038064175.1 Patescibacteria group bacterium | reverse complement strand
ACGCGTCTACCGTGTGTTCGACACTCACAATGCTGGAACTCGCGGGCGCGGTGAAGAATTTCGGGAATGGTGAATGGATTCGGACATAGTTGCGGGTTTAAACCCGAAACTCGTAAACTCGTAACCAGTCGCAGTCAACTTTCTCTTTTGAAAAAGAGTAGACTGATGCTCAACTTTTCCCTCTTTTCCATGATCACTCCCCTCGGCGGTCTTCTCTCAGAAACATTCGATCTCCTGAAACGTCGCGCGCAGGTCATTCTTGTCGCTGCCGTTGTTCTCGGTCTTCTCCTTAGCGCTCTGAATATGTACCTCATTCCTGTGAAGACAGGAATGTTCAGCGGGATGTTCGGGAACCTGGGCATGAACACAGAGCGCCTGGAGGAACTGTCAAAGCGCATGGAGCAGGGGGATGAAGCCGCGCTGAACGAGATGATGAAAGAATTCGAAGCGGGGGCAAAAAAGATGGAAAATCTGCCGAAGGGCGACGCACAAGCCATCGCTGCCGGTTTCTACGCATCCATGTTTTCCGTCGCGTTCCTCTGGAGTCTTGTCGCCGGGGCGCTCTTCCTTCTGGGGATGACGTTCTACTACGTTGCGGCTCTGAAAGAAAAAGATCTTCCATCTACCCTCACAGATGCTGTACGCGTGCTTCCTGCGATGATTGGTCTCCAGATTTGGGTATTCCTTCGTTCCTTCGCCTGGGTGCCTTTTATTGGAATTGTGTTTGCGATTGTCCTGGGGCCGCGTTTCGTCCTGAGCCAGGTGATCCTGCTCCAGGAGAAGAAGAGCGTGCTTCAGAGCGCGAGTGAAAGCTACCAACGGACTGGGGGGTACTGGGGCAAGATCGTCGGCAATGAAATCGTCGCCGCCATCCTCGGCGGCATCGGCTTTCTGACGCTCATCTTTGTGATGGGGTTCCTCGGATCCGCCGTTTCGCTTTGGATATCAGGGATCGTGACGCAGCTCTTTATCGTATGGATGGTTGTATTCACGACGAAGCTGGCGCTGGCGATTATGAAAAATCCGCAGACGGCGTAGTTGTTCCTCATCCCTATCCCCTGCCTGCCGGCAGGCCTGACTGCCGACGGGCAGGCTTCTCCCTCCCCGCAACCGACTCGCCGGGAGAAGGGGGTGTGTGTTGTTTGTTTTTAAACACACACAAACATTCCCCTCTCCAGGAGGGCGTGCGGTGAGGACGGAGAGGCTAGGGATGATGAACCATTGCAGCCGCCGCCTCCACGATCGCCCGAAATTCCTCCGGTTTCAAGGACGCACCGCCGACGAGTCCGCCGTCGATATTTGGCTGGGACAAGAGCTCTTTTGCGTTTTTCCCATTCATCGATCCGCCGTAGAGAATCCGGACATTTTCACGGAGATGCGGAGGCAAAAGCGACCGGATGAATGCATGCATTTCTTCGGCGTCCGCGGGGGTTGCGGACTTTGCATTCGGGTCGCCGCGGCTGATGGCCCACACTGGTTCGTAGGCAATGACGATGCCGTCCTCGAGTGGGAGCGGCTGCATTTGTTTTTTAAGGACATCTTTTGCTTTTCCGGATGCGTGTTCCGTGGCCGTTTCTCCGATGCAGATGACGGGAATGAGGCCGAGTGCGAGTGCCGCTTTAGCCTGTTCTGCAACAAATTCATTTGTTTCGTGATGGAATTGCCTGCGGTCGCTGTGGCCACAGAGCGCGTAGGAGCATCCGAGTTCCTTTGTTGTGGCAAGGCTGATGTCACCTGTGAAGGCACCTCCTGGTTCCGGTCTCGCAAATTGCGAACCTGTCACGATGCCGGCAGCGATGCTTTTTTGAAGATCAATGTGCGTCGGAAATACGGCGATATCGACTTTTTTGTCCGGTCTGTATGGCGAATTCTTGTCGTTCCAGCCCGGGGGCGGGGGGTTCATTTTCCAGTTGGCCGCTATCAGCCGCTTCCTTTTCATTGGAGCGGAGTGTAGCAGAAAAATTCCGAAGCCCGGAGCAGGAATCCCTATCCCGCACGGTATTCTTTGGTATGCTTCGCGGCATGAAGCCAGAGCGCGTTGTCCTCGCCACCGATCATGCGGGTTTCAAGTTGAAGGAAGCGATCAAAAAGCATTTGATCGGAAAGGGGATCGATGTGATCGATGAAGGGGCGTTCTCGGATGAACCTGTGGATTACCCTCCGATTATCCGCCGCGGATGCGCGGTCGTCCTCGAGCAGAAGTGTCTTGGCATCGTGCTCGGCGGCAGTGGGATCGGCGAATCCATCGCCGCGAACAAAGTGCGCGGCATCCGCGCGGCGAGGTGCTGTTCGGTCGAGGACGCAAGACTTGCGCGCGCGCACAATGATGCGAACGTCATGAGTCTCGGTGGGCGGATGCTTGAGGTGAAAACCACTCTCGCGATGGTCGATACATTTCTTGAGACACTCTTCGAAGGCGGGCGCCACGCACTGCGTATTCTGGATCTCGAATCTGCATGAAAAACCAAGTTTTTATAACGGCCTCCATCCTCGCAGCGGATCTTTCCCGTCTGCAGGAGGAAGTGGACAGTGTCGAGAAGGCCGGTGCCGACTGGATCCAGGTCGACGTGATGGACGGACACTTCGTTCCAAACCTCACCTTCGGCGCGCCGATCGTGAAGTGTTTGAAAACGAAATTGCCGATGGATATTCATCTCATGGTTTCGAATCCCGAGGATCGCATCGAGGAATTTCTGCAAGCGGGAGCCAAAAATATTACATTCCATAGTGAGACGACGCCGGAGGCGGATGAGCGGCGGGCGCTCGTCGCGGCCATCAAAAATGACGGCGCGACGGCGGGGATCGCGCTCAATCCCGAGACTCCGGTCGAAGCCATCAACGGTATCGTCACGGACGTCGATCTCGTTCTCGTCATGTCCGTGCATCCCGGGTTCATCGGACAGAAATTTATTCCGGAGGCGCTCGAGAAAGTCCGTGCGCTCAGGGCAGCGCATCCGAAATTGATGATTCAGATGGACGGGGGCATCGATCCTGAAACCGCAAAACTCTGCATCGAGGCAGGCGCCAATAATCTCGTCGCCGCAAGTACGATTTTCAAAGCCGCAGATCGTCGGAAAGCGATTCTGAGCCTTCGCGGTGTATGAAAAAACTTCTTCTCGCGTCGGCATCACTTTTTTTGTTTGCATCCTGCATCCAAAATTCAGATCGGAGCATCATCCTCAGGGCTCCCGATGGATCCGTTTTTTCCTTTGTCGTGGAGATTGCAGACACATCCGAAGAACGTGCGAGGGGACTGATGGAACGGACGGAACTGCCCAAAGATCATGGCATGTTCTTTGTGTTTGAGACGCAGCAAGTCCTCCATTTCTGGTTGAAGAATACGCTCATCCCGTTGGATATTTTCTTCTTCGATGCAGACGGAAACTTCGTCTCGATGGCGACGATGGAGCCCTGCAAAGTGGACCCCTGTAGAGGCTATTCATCGCAGAAGGAAGTCAGATATGCCCTTGAAGTCAACGCGGGCATAGGGAAGAACATTGGAATCGGATCGGGGTGGAAGTTTCTCAGATAAAAAAAAGGAAGACACGCTTCCAGGTAAAAAAAATGAAAAATAGGGAGCACGTCTCCGACGTGCGTTATACAGCCACGATCCGATATTTCTTCAGATTCCTTTCGATCCGCGCGGGGATGTCCGGATCCTTCGGCAACTCGATCGGTCCCCCCGTCACGCGTTCCGCGAGGTCGATATATTTGGTCGCGAGCATCAGCCGGATATCGTCGGTGATCACGGGCTTCGGCTTCCCGTAAGCTTGCCCTGAGCGCGCCTGCCCTGAGTGAGCCGAATGGGTCGAAGGGTCGAATCCCTGTTCCCGCAGCCACAAGCGGAAAAACTCCTTGTCCAGACTTTCGGGTTCCAAGCCTTTGGCATGTCGTTCTTCGTACGTGGAAGCTTTCCAATACCGGGAAGAATCGGGCGTGTGCACTTCGTCGCCGATGGTTAAGACTCCATCCTCATCAAATCCCATTTCATACTTTGTGTCGACGAGGATGAGTCCGCGCTTCGCTGCGATTCCCTGTCCACGTTTGAAGAGCGCGAGCGCTTTCTCGCTGATTTCCTCCCACTGCGCCCTCGTCGCAAAACCACGTTCAATGATTCCCGCGGGGTCGATCAATTCATCCTCTGCCGCTTTCGTGGTCGGCGTGATGATGGGGGAATCAAATTTTTGGTTCTTTCTCATGCCTTCCGGGAGGAGATTACCGCAGAAATTCCGGACGCCTTTTGCATAGTTCACCCACGCGGACGTTCCCGTGGAACCCGTGAGGTACCCCCGGACGACGATCTCAATTTTGAGCATTTTGAGATTTTTCACGAGCATCACGTTCGGGTCCGGCATGGAAAGGACATGCGTTGGCATGACATCTTTAATCTGTTCAAACCACCAGGCGCTGATATGGGTGAGGACCTGCCCTTTGAGAGGAATCGTGCACCAGAGAGTGTCGAAGGCAGATTGCCTGTCGGTGGCGATCAGGAGTCGCTTATCGGGACTCAAGAGGTACACATCCCGTACTTTTCCCGTGTATTTCTCTCCCAAGTCCTTGAAATGCGTCCCTTCGAGGGTCGTTTTGAGGAATGGCCGAAGAACTTCTTTGTCGATCATATGTGGGCGGAAGGATACCCGAATGGGCTGAAATGAACCAAAATAACGGGAAAAGGCCGGAAAATGTCTCCATAAAGCAGGTTTTTCTCCTTTAACGTAGTGAACTCTGCCCAGACCCAAAGCTTGTTTTTTAACAAAAAATCTGATACAATTTCTGGAAATGTGCTCTCCTTCCATACAGATGAGCCTGAGGCTCCCGCACAAAATGAGCCTGACAGGATCAACCCGTTCTTCACCCGGCGCACGATGCCTTCGGGCGCGCCGCATGAATGTTCATATGATATCATATGAACACCTTTGTAAACGCGCCTCGAGGAGGCGCTCCCTGGAGGAAAACGGGGATACGCGGGAAGCATCCCGCGCTGGGGGATATAAACGGCACAACCGACTGTTTTTCGCCTTCCCTTCTTCTTCACACTCCTTTCCTCACCCAGCCATTCCCTTTGGATGCGCGGGAAGCCCGCCTTCGTCCCGCACCTGCGGGACTACGGCGGACAGGCATCCCGCGCTGGGAGAGATTTTTTGTAACCGCCAAACCGCACCCCGCGCATGCGGGGCGCTGCCAGTGTTCAGATTTTTTGTCATCATCGGCGCCGCCGCCTCTGACGGCGCGCAGGTATGCCCGCCTTCGTCCCGCACCTGCGGGACTACGGCGAGCAACAACTCCCCCCCCGCATGCGCGGGGTGCGGTCCCTCTTCATTTGAGGGTGATTTTTTGACGTTTTCAAGCTTGGAAATTGCCTGTGTTTTTGTCTCAGAAATGCGCGTCATTTTGCGCTCAAAAAAAATCTCCAAGACCGTCGCTGCATGATCCTCGGGACCCCCCTCATCGAAAGGTGTGCGATCATACACCTTTCGGCTCATCGGGACGCATCCAAAAATATCCGAAATCTGCCCTCATGCTTGCGCCCAAAATTGAAGCTCTTTTTGGGGCTCAAAACGACAAGTTTTTTTGATAAAAATCGCTCTTGGCTGTTTTCGGTATTTCCGCTACAATAATAGGAAATCTCACACAAAAAACCACATGAGCCTGAGGCTCCCCCTCTCACCGGACGAGCATGAGCCTGTCGCAGGGACGCGCGACTTCTCTTCCATCAAACGCTTCCTCGAAAACGGGGTGGCAAAAGAGGCGGTCCATTTCGACTCGACGGAGGACCGTCACGCGTTCGTTCGGGCGACCCTCGCGCGCTTCGGATACGAGTACCTTTCGCGGGAAGAAAAAGGCCTCGTCCGGCGGTACCTCCAGGCGGCCACCGGATACTCCCGCGCGCAGGTCGAGCGCCTCGTCCGACAGTACCGCGATGTGGGCAACGACATTGTCCTTGAACATAGAATCCGCGCGGAGCGATCGCAGCGGATCTCGGCGCAGATCGTCCGAAGCCTCCGTTCCCGGTCGGTAATACTCACGGGGCTCCTCCTCATCGCGCTCACAAGCCTTGTCGGGTCGGAGGAGCAGGCTTCGCTCCTGTTTTTGAACGGTGGGCTTCCGGAAAGCGGCGTGTCCTTCCAGCCGGCTGTGGAGTCCGGGTTTCTGACCGGCCGTGGACTCCTGGCGTATAGCCGAAAACCCACAGCCGTGACGTTCTTGAGCGTGCTTCCCTCAAGCCTGGGAATCAGAAGCGAGCCGCTCCTCACGGAATCCGAAGAGGCCATCAAGCTCCCCTCCGGGAACGTCATCTTCCGCAGGAGGCTCTGGGCGCGCAGGCAGGAACGTATGAGAGCCTCCAATGTGGTGCTCGCAGAGAGCATGAAGAGTGCTGCTCAAAATCCCGTGACCGTCACGAACGTACTGGCATCGGGGATCCAGCGAATGATCGATGCATTCGGTCCCGGAAGCGACGGTCAGATCCTGATGTTCGAACGGGGCAAGGCGGTCTGGCGCAATGTGCCGATGCCGGTCGTCGTTCGCGGCGACGGAAGCGGCGGCGGTCGAAAACCTCCCGAGGAACGGGGCGACGACGAGCGCAGGTTCGGAGGCGGTGGAGGGAATACGGCGACAAATGACGGCCTGATCGAAACCCACGATCACCAATCGGATCCGGGCGGTGGAATCATCGACGTCAACGCCGCGACGCGCGGCATTCTCGCGGTCAGCCGCGGAGGAACGGGCAATGCCAGTTACTCCACGGGTGATCTTCTCGTGGGGACCGCAGTGGGCGGGCTTTCGAAACTTGCGAAAGGCAGTAACAGTCAGGTGCTCACGGTTTCGAACGGCACGCTTGCGTGGGCAGCTTCCGCAGGTGGTGGCGGAGGCAGCAGCGATACCGGAGCACTCATGAGTGTCTTTGACCGTCGGTACGTGAATGAGTCGGGAGACACGATGACGGGCTCTCTGATTTTGAGCGGCGCCAATGTGGGGCTCACGGCCTCCGGTCAGATCAAGGCGGGCGGCGCGATCTACGGCTCCGGCGTTCTCGTCGTCGCCGGGACGGGTTCCACCAAGGCCGCTTTCATCATCAACAGCGACGGCAGCGTCGGCGACGCATTGCTCGTCTTCGGCAGTGACGGCACGAATGAAACGCTCAAGTTCCTGAACAACGAAGACCGCTTCGAACTGAGCGACGACCTGAACGTCACCGGCGGCCTCTATGCATCCGGAGCTCTCATCATCGGGGGCGCAGGCTCCGTCAAGGGTGACTTCACTGTCAATTCCGATCAAACAGCCGCCGACACCGTCCTCACCTTCGGCTCGGACAGCACCAACGAAACCCTCAAATTCCTGAATAACGAGGACAGATTCGAGTTCTCCGACGACGTGAATGTCACCGGCGGCCTCTATGCCACGGGCGCTCTCATCATCGGAGGCGCAGG
>JBBTTQ010000146.1:0-14090 GCA_038064175.1 Patescibacteria group bacterium | reverse complement strand
GCCCATAGGTCATTGCTGACCCAGGGAGTGCAATATGTATCTGAACCTATGCAGTTATGTTGGAGACACTACACTAGGCAGTGTTCACATAAAATCTTTGTTGCATGCAAAAAGGGCTAAAGCCCGCTTTTTTCTCAGGTTAACCGCGGCCTTAAGGCCGCGGTTAACGGCTTATTACCTGGGCTTTAGCCCGTTATGTGAACACCACCTAAATCCTCTTTTGCCATTTATTCAATATGCTTCAGGAGGTGCCCCAGTTTCTTCTTCTTCGTGCTCATATAGGAACGTTGCTTTTCGCTGCTGGGCGTTATTTCGATAGGAACCTGTTCGACCAAGTGCAGACTGTACCCCTCGAGGCCGATGACCTTCTTTGGATTATTGGTGAGCAGTCGAAATTTTCCGACGCCGATGTCTTTCAATATCTGCGCGCCGATGCCGTACTCGCGGAGATCCGATGGAAGTCCCAGTTTCTCATTCGCTTCCACCGTATCGAGCCCCTCCTTTTGTTGGAGTGCGTAGGCCTTGATTTTATTGCCGAGACCGATCCCCCGCCCTTCCTGCCGCATGTAGACAAGCACACCGGCGCCCTCGCGCTCCATCATCTCCATCGCATGCGTGAGCTGCTCTCCGCAATCGCAATGCCGGGAACCGAACGCGTCGCCGGTAAGGCATTCCGAGTGCACGCGCACAAGCACGGGCTTCGTCGGAGTGATCTCCCCTTTGATGAGCGCAACGTGCTCGAGATCGTGAAGCGTGTCTTGATACACGCGGATTCGCCAAGGACCCGTCTCCGTCTCGAGCTCGCTCTCGGCCTCCAAGCGGATGAACGTTTCATGCTGCCTGCGCCAGGCGATGAGATCGCCGATGCTGATCAAAGGAATATCGTGCTCCTGCGCAAATGCCTCGAGCGCGGGGAGTCGCATCATCGATCCATCCTCATGCATGAGTTCGCTGATCACGGCTCCGGTGCGAAGACCGCTCAAGCGGCAGAGATCCACGCTCGCTTCCGTATGTCCCGCGCGACAGAGAACGCCGCCATCCTGCGCGCGGAGAGGAAAGACGTGACCGGGCCGCGTCAGATCCTCGGGACGCGCAACGGGGTTAATGGCAGCTTTGACGGTGAGCGCCCGGTCCCGCGCGGAAATGCCCGTGTCGATTCCGACAGCGGCCTCGACGCTCACGGTAAAAGGAGTGCCGCGACGCGAGGTGTTGCGCGCGACCATGGGTGGCAAATTCAATTGATCCGCGATGTCGTTCGAAAGCGACAGACAGACAACGCCACCAGTGTGCCGGATCACAAAGGCCATTTTTTCCGTCGTCACGTGCTCGGCTGCAAGCATGAGATCGCCTTCGTTCTCCCGCGCCTCGTCGTCGACGACGATCAGGAACCTGCCGGAGCGAAGGGTATCGAGCGCTTCGGGAATGGAAGCAAAATGTGGCATGGAGGATAAGTATACATGGCAAATTCTAAATTCTAAGCACCAAAGAAACCACGTCAGCAACCATTTCAAAAGTCTACTTTAATTGAATCGTGTACGTCTGCCTCGCGGCTCTCGGAACCGCATGGCCGATGCCGACGATATAGGACCCCGCGGGATACAGGTACGTCTCCCCGCACTGCGGTCCCGCGAAACCGAAGACATCCACGTCGCTTCCCGGGTAGATGAGACAGCGGACTTTGAAGGAGCTGACGACCTTGAACGTCAGTTCGGTGTCGCGCGACAGAGTGAATTTGAACCAGTCCTCGTAGTCATTGGGGGACAGAATTTCTGTCTTCAAATTTCCCCGAGTGAGGTTGCGCGCCTCAGAAAATCCGTCGTTGCCGTCGCCGAGGCCCGCTTTGACCGCGAGCGTGAAAGAGGTGTTCGGCGTCGTCGGCTCCAGCTGCAGCTGGTAATCCCCCGCCGTCAGCGTCGTAAGCAGATAGCAGCTCTGACTCTCCTGGAACCCCAAGTAGTACTCCTCGGAAAAGCCGTCTTTCGTGAGCTTATAGAGGCGGCAGCTGATCTTCCCGCCCTGACCTGCCTTGATGGCAGCGGTCGCATCGAGCGTCGTGGTCTTCGAGAGCATGAAGCGGTATGCCTGGGACGCTTTTTCCTCGAATGTTCCCGTGACATCGAAGGGGAAATTCACATTCGTCTGCGTCGCTTCCGGTCTCAAGGTAACGGATGCGGATGATCCGGCGGCGGAGCTCGCTCCTCCTCCGGTCGCGGGGGAACCCTCTGCAGTGGAACTGGCTCCTCCCGCACTGGATGCGAGTCCTTTCTGCAATTCTTCTTTCTCCTGCGTAAACTTGATATCGAGAGCATTCACGATGTACGCGGCCGCCTCGCCTCTGCTGAGCGGCCAGTCGGGATAGAAACGCGGTCCGCTCTGACCCGCAATCGGCAACACTCCCTTGGTGAATGCGGCCGAGAGGTACTTCGTGTACCAGGCGGACGTGGAGATATCGACGAACTTCAGGACTTCCCGATTGATCGATGTGAGTTCGGGCACGTCGATCCCGATCGTCAGCATCGTCATCTTCAGCGCCTCGGTACGATTCACCGGATTATCCGGGCGGAATTTCCCGTCACTGTATCCCTGCACCAGTCGGTTCGCCTCGGCATCACAGACGAACGGCTCGTACCAGCTGCCCAGGACGACATCGTCAAAACAATCGACATTGGAAGGATCCGGCGTGCGTCCGCTGGCTTTGTAGAGCATTTTGAGCATCGCAGCCCGGTTCACCGAGGCGTCGGGCAGGAACGTGCCGTCCGGGTTCCCGTTGATGACCTGGACATTCGCGAGTCGTTCGACGGCCTCACGGTGAATGTAGTCCTCCGGAACATCCGGAAAAAGGGAAGCACGCGTAAGAACCGGCTGCAAAAAAAGCAGCAGGGTAAGGGTCAGTGGCAGGGGGCGCATAGAAAAGAGGCAGGATAGCGGATCGGAGCGTACCTTGAACACTTGGTGTATACAATGCGTCAAGAATGCATGCGCCCGAGTTCCGCAAGCGAATGTAAGACGGACGCCGCCGCCTCGCCTCCCTTGTGATACGGCGCGCAGCACCGCTTTCGCGCCTGCTCTAGCGTTCTCGCGTACAGCACCTCGAAAGCGAAAGGGATGCGATACCGCACCTGGATATCCATGATGCCGCGGGCGGACTCCTCCGCAATCAGTCGTGCGTGATGCGTTTCCCCCTCCACGATCACCCCGAAACCGACGAGCGCCTCCACCTGCTTGGCGGCAACCAGTCCGGCGCCAATCAGAGGAATCTCAAATGCGCCGGCGCAGGGATGAAGGCTGACATAGGATCGCGGCAGTCCGGCCTGCTCGAACGCAGAGACCGCTTCGTCGACGAGAGCCCGGACAAGATCGCCATGGCGGAGCGAATGGACAATTCCGATCCGCCATCCGCGATTGATGTTCACCGGCAGTGGAAGAGGATCGGACAGCATGCGTAAGGATGCATCATAGCACATGCCTTCGGAGAAGTACGTCCGTCTCGATATTCACCCTGCCTCCTTCATGAAGATTCCCGAGCGTGGTTTCCCTGAGCGTGTGAGGAATGACTGCGATGGTGACGGTGCTGCCTTCCACATGCGTCATGGTCAGGGAAACACCATCGATAGCAATCGAACCCTTGGGGACGACGGATGTTGCGAGGTTGTCCGGCAATCGAATAGTCAGCTCATATGATTCGTTGCTGGTCGCCGGTTGCCGGTTGCCGGTTTCTGGCCTGCCCTCCGTAGCCTTGCTTTTCGGCCGTAGCAGGAGCGAGGGCTGGGCGAAGGAGGGTTGCTCGTTGCCTGCCCGACCGGCAGGCGGGCTCGTTGTTTCATGAAACGAGTAACGAGCGAACGAGCAACAAGTAACCGTTCCCATTCCCTCCACGTGCCCCTGCACGATGTGACCATCCAATCGCGCGTCGGCTTTCATCGCGCGCTCGAGATTCACGAGATCCCCGGGCTGAAGATCAGCCAGTTTCGTTCGTTCCAGAGTCTCGGGTACCATGTCAAATCGCATCGATGCATCCGTGAGCTCTGTCACTGTGAGACAAACACCGGAGACCGCAATGCTCGATCCGACATGGATATCATCGAAAAACTTTGGACGCTCAATCGAGAGAGATCCTCCTTCCCTGGAAAGAATCTCCGCCGTCGCTTCGATGATCCCCGTGAACATACGATTCCATCCTACTCTTTGAGACTAGACAGCGCTCCCTTTTTTTGATATGCTCAGCGCTCGATGAGCCACCCACGCAGGCGCGGGGGGAGGTTTTGTCATTTCTCTTTTCACCTCCATGGACAATATTGTCGTCAAAGGCGCCCGGATGCACAATCTCAAAAATATCGATGTCCGTATTCCGAGAAACCGCTTAACCGTCATCACGGGACTCAGCGGATCCGGCAAATCCTCCCTCGCCTTCGATACCATTTTCGCCGAGGGACAGAGGAGGTATGTGGAATCGCTCTCCGCGTACGCGCGCCAATTCATCGCGCAGATGGAAAAACCGGAAGTGGAGAGCATCGAGGGCCTGAGCCCGGCGATTTCCATCGACCAGAAAACGTCGCAGAGAAATCCGCGCTCGACCGTTGGAACCGTGACAGAAATCTATGACTACATGCGTCTCCTCTGGGCAAAAGTCGGCAAAGTGCACTGCAGTGTCTGCGGGCACATGTTGACGCAGCAATCCAGCAGCCAGATCGTCGAAACCATCGCGAACATACCCGAGGGAAAGAAAATTTTTCTCCTCGCTCCCATCGTGGAAGGGCGCAAAGGCGAGCACGTGAAAATTCTCGACGCCATCCGGCGCGAAGGATTTGTTCGGATGCGGATCGACGGCCTTATCATGACGGTCGACGAGGAGATCGCCCTTGATCCCAAGAAAGCCCACACCATCGAGATTGTCGTCGATCGCATCATGGCGCGCGACTTGAAGACCGAGGCAGGGAAAATCAATCCCAATCGAACGAGGCTTGCCGACTCCGTGGAGCTTTGCCTCAAGAAGGGCGAAGGGTCCATGCTCGTGCTCGACGCGGACTCGAACGAAGAAACCCGTTTCTCAGAGTCGTTCGTCTGCCCCGACCACCCGGGAGAGGATATTCCTGAAATCGAACCGCGCAGTTTCTCCTTCAACTCGCCTCACGGCGCGTGCGAAACATGCCACGGCCTCGGGTCGATTCTGCAGGTGGATGAAGCCACGGTCGTGCCGAACCCGAAGCTCTCCCTCGCCGAAGGAGCCATCCATCCGTGGACAACGTCCGCGAGCCGCATGGGATTCATGAATCACGTGCTCGAAGCCCTCGCAGCCAAGGCCGGCTTCCGCATGGAAACGCCCTGGCAGAAACTCACGCCCGCGCAGCAGGCAATCATCCTCCGGGGCTACGACCAGCCGCTCTCTGTCCGGATGGAGACGGCGACCTTCGGCGGAAATTACAACGTAACCTACGAGGGAGTGATCCAAAACCTCCAGCGCCGGCACCGGGAGACGGACAGCAGTTACATCCGGAGCCAGATCGAGGAGTACATGCTGGAACTCCCCTGTCCGGAGTGCCGAGGCGAACGTCTGAAGAAGGAAATTCTCGGCGTCACCGTCGGCGGAAAAAACATCGTCCAGGCGACGGATATGAGCATCGATGAAGCGATGGGATTTTTTAAGGCATTGATTCCACAGATTCTGGAGAAAGGGGGGCAGAAACTCCCAACGGAAAAACTTTCAACTTTCAACTTTCAACTTTCAACGTATGAGTACGCCATCGTCAAAAAAGTCCTCCTCGAAGTCATTGCGCGTCTCTCGTTCCTTGAAAATGTCGGCCTCACGTACCTGACGCTCTCGCGCTCCGCGGCGACCTTGAGCGGCGGCGAAGCTCAGCGCATCCGTCTCGCCACGCAGATCGGTTCGGCGTTGCAGGGAGTCCTCTATGTGCTGGACGAGCCCTCGATCGGTCTTCACCAGCGCGACAACGCGCGCCTCATCAAAACGCTCCTGCAGCTCCGGGATCTCGGCAATACCGTCATCGTCGTCGAGCACGACGAGGAAACGATCGCAACCGCGGACTACCTGCTCGAGATCGGCCCGGGCGCGGGCAAGTACGGCGGCGAAGTGATCGCGCAGGGATCGCCGCAGGATCTCATCAAGAATCCCAAGTCCGTCACCGGACAGTACTTGAGCGGAAAAAAATGCATCGCGGTGCCTAAGAAGCGGCGGAAAGGAAATGCCAAGAAGATCGTGATCAAAGACGCGCACCACCATAACCTCCAGCATGTGGATGTGGAGTTCCCTCTGGGAACCTTCATCGGCGTTTCGGGCGTTTCGGGATCCGGCAAGTCCAGCCTCATCCACGGCATCCTCGCGCCCGAACTCTTGCGCGTGCTGAATAAGGCTCATGCCAAGCCGCAGAACGTGGGATCGCTCTCTGGTCTCGAGCATCTGGACAAAGCCATCGTCATCGACCAATCCCCCATCGGCCGGACGCCACGCAGCAACCCCGCAACCTACACGGGGCTCTTTACCGACATGCGCGATCTCTACGCAACCACGCCCGAAGCGAAACTTCGCGGCTACAAAGCGGGACGCTTCAGCTTCAACGTCAAAGGCGGTCGATGCGAGGAATGCGAAGGCGACGGACTCAAGCGGATCGAAATGCACTTTCTCCCGGATGTGTTTGTCACCTGTGAAAATTGTCACGGCAAACGCTACAACCGGGAAACCCTGGAGATCACCTACAAAGGAAAGAATGTCGCGGAAGCCCTGGATATGACCATCACCGAAGCGCTCAATTTCTTCTCGGCGATCCCGCCGATCAAAAAGAAACTGCAGACGCTCGAGGACGTCGGCCTCGGCTACATTCACCTGGGCCAAAGCGCGACGACGCTCTCGGGCGGAGAAGCGCAACGCGTGAAACTCGCAACCGAGCTCACGAAACGCGCGACGGGACGCACCTTTTATATCCTGGATGAGCCGACGACGGGTCTCCACTTCGACGACATCAACCGTCTGCTCGACGTTCTCCAGCGCTTAGTCGACCTCGGGAACACCGTGCTCGTCATCGAACATAACCTCGACGTTCTCAAATCCGTGGACTACATCCTCGACATGGGACCGGACGGCGGCGGCGGGGGGGGTAAAGTCATTGCGACCGGCACGCCCGAAGAAGTCGCGAACGTGAAAGAGAGTTACACCGGGCAATACCTTGTGAAAGCGCTGGAGGCGAAAAAACAGAAAGGAAGGGTTTCATAGTTCATTGACACCTTCCCCATTAATGCTTGACGTGTATTGCAGAGATATTCATCATTAGATACCATTGTTGAAATCCTCGTTTTACTCGTATGAAGAAAGAGCCGTTCGCCGTTCTCGCTATCCTGACAACCCTCGCGGCGTTTACATCGTTGAGCCAGATCAACACGAATCCCACGGCACAATCCGCTTTTTTCGAGTGGCTCTTCTTCTGGAGACAACCGGAAGAGAGCATGGATCTGGCTGCGCCGATCGATTCTTCGGGACAGACGAAGAACGTGTTCGGCGAAGAAACGATGGATGAGCCCGTGTCATTTCCCATGTTTGATGGAGCCGCCCCGGAATTCCAGGGATCGGAAATCAACACCACCATGCCTCCTCCGCCCACTCCTCCCCCACCCCCCACCCCTCCTCCGCCGCCACCGCCTTCTCCGGCTCCTCAATGTGACGCGAATGATACAGATATCAATATTCCGGCGACGTATTCGGATACGTTCCCTCTGACTGCCTGCAATCCCAGTGATAAGAAAGATATTGACTCCATTTCCGGATCCGGGGACGGCAATACCGAAGCCGCCGCCGTCAGAGCCGCACTCCAGAACGCCGCGCAACAGAGCGGTCAGAACAATGAGAATACCGTCTGTAGAATGGAAACGGCGGACATTCCTTACCCCGACCCCGACAAAACGTATTGCGTGAAAGACGGTGCCCCGACCTGCGTTCCATCTTCCAGTGTCACTGGCTCCCTGGATCCCTGGACCTGCAGGACGGTCAGACAACAGGGCCAGTGGCATGCTGACTGCACATTGCGTTGCACGTGCACGCAAAAATTCATGCACAATGGTGAATCCACCATCGTTACCGGTTTCGCAAAAATTGAAGAGATGCTTCAGAACGGCATGAACTCCTGCATGAAAAAGAAAAAGGAATGCGGTCCCGGTTGCATGACCTCCAAAGAGGAAGGACCCACATTCTTCCTCGATAAAGATCTGGACGGCGAAGGAGACGGGAGCGATGAGAATGATGATGATAGTGTTTCCAATCCGAAGGTTGAATTTCTCGACCAAAACGGAAACGCGGTTTCTCCGGATGTCGCCAAGAAAATAAAAGTCACCGTATCTGCAATGTGCAAGTACAAGCTGGATTGCAGTTCCATGCCCGCCATGCCGGATCCTTTTGATGAATTTTTTGGCCCTTCGTCAATGCCACAGATGCCGTGATTACGATTTGGGAACTTCCTCTTCAAGCATATACGCGTTATACCGGGCACCCTGCGCATTCCGTTCCTTCACGGCCAGAGACCACTCCAGAGGGGATGTCCCAAGAACGATTGCCGTCCGTTCCGCTCCTTGTTCAAATTGCTGAAGAAAAGGATGCACGAAATCAACGGAAAACGGATCCTGACCTTTCGGTAAATCTTTCTGAGGACCCCTGTCGCACGATTGAATACGAATGCCTTTTCCATCGCTCAATGCGCGCAGGAGCGGAACGCTGACAACCCGCTCGCACCGCTGCTCCAATTCCACAATCCCTTCTTCGTATTTCTGCTTCTTCCGACGTAATTCCTGTTCGGCGTGTCCTTCGGAGGCATGCAATCGAAGTGCGCGGTCTATGGATGCAATTTTTGTTTTCATGGCCTGATAGGACGCACAAAGTTCCCGATAATTCTGTTCAACGGATGGAAGCATCGTCTCCAGCGTGACGGCGGTGCATCCGGGCCGTGAGAGAATATCTCTGAACCCCTGTGCGAGAGCGGCGTCATTCTCTTTTCGTTCCTTCCGGCGATCGACGGGAATGGACACATGGATGAGGAGCTTTTCCGCGCGGGGAGTGAGAATCCGTTCCCTCACTCGCATTCCCGCAGGAGGTTGACCGAGCAACATTCTTTCCTTCGGAGCAACGGAGGCGCCCGACGCGGCGTTCAGTTTTTTTACGAAGAGTCCGAGAAAAGACGACGATAGTCCCGCCAGAAACGATCGACGGTCCGGTCCGGATCCTTCTGATCCGTCCTGCCATTCTCTCTGGATCTCTGTCATCTCTTCTATTATACCATAAAAAAGTACAAGTGAAAGCTCATCCCTTCCATGTGATCGAGCACCTCCACCTTCGTCGCTCGGCGGACTATGGCGGGCAGGGGATCGACACTTTTATTTCCATTTGATGGAACAACCTATTGCATTCGCTTCGTGGACGGGCGGCTCCTGATTTTTCACGAGCGCCTGGATGGCATCCCTGAGATTGTGCTCGGTGACTTTTGCGGGCTCTTTCCAGTTATCGTCCACTCTTCCTTTATATTTGAGAACGCGATTGCGATCGAACACGAAGCAGTGCGGCGTGCAGAGCGCGCCGTACGCCTTCGCCACGTCCTGGGACGCATCGAAGCAATAGGGAAAAGGAAATGCTTTCTCATCGTGTCGAACCTTCATTTCTTCGAACGAATCATCGGGATATTTGGAGGCATCATTGGAATTGATGAGGATGAACTGTACCCCCTCCTCGTCGAAATGCTTCTGAAGCGCGATGAGCCTGTCCTCATACGCCTGCGCGTACGGACAGTGATTGCAGGTGAAGACGATGACCACGACGGGATCTTTGATGAGCGTCGCTTCCACCGTCATGCCGTCCGTTGCCGGCAGGGAAAACCCGGGCATGGCGGCGCCGATCGCGAGAACTTTTGAATTGTCTTGAATGAGAACCATAGAGGGCTGGGGATAGGGTTAGGGTTAGAAAAGAAGAAACGGTAAAATTATACCCTGTTCCCGGCCCTTGCCCTAATCCTAGCCCTCGATATGCGCCGTCATTTCACCGCCACCGCCTTCATCGTCGATTCCCGGAATCGCACGCTCCTGCTCAGGCACAAGCGGCTGAAGCGTTGGATGCCGCCGGGAGGCCACGTCGACCAAGACGAAACCCCCGAGGACGCCGCGAAGCGCGAGTGCAGGGAGGAGACGGGGCTCGATGTCGACATCGTCGGCGCCGCGCAGGAAGATCTCTTCCAGAGGAATCCCTCCGAGGGGCAGATGCTCAAAAAACCCTTCGCGCTGCTCCTCGAAAATATTCCGGCCTCCGCGGAACGAAACGAGCCGGAGCATCAGCACATGGATTTTCTGTACCTCGCGCGACCGGTGAACGAAGACCGAATGCTGTCGCTCGCGGAGGAAGAGGGACATGAACTCCGGTGGTTCACGCGCGCGGAAATCGAGACGCTGGATATCGCCACCGAAATTTTTGCGAATGTGAAGAGATATATTCTCTTTATTCTGAAGTCATAAGATTTTCTTCAGGCGGAAGTCAATCTGCGTTGTGTCCGGGCACTTCCATGTCGCTGTCGGATGGCTCATCCTTTCTGAGAATCTGATGTTGATTGCCGGAAATTTGCGCAAGATTTACACCACTGTCCCCGACTTCTTTGGCAGTTTCCTTTGATTTTAGAAAACGGATCACTTTCACCTCGTGAGAATGTTCCGGCTCGTCTTTCCATACCCAAGAGTGCTTATCATCAACGCGCATGTGTATGTTATGGACCTCAAGATCATCACTCAGTTTATTTGTAATGCGGGGAAGTGTTCCCACTTCATTCGCAAACTGCGTTGAAATGTCGTTCACGGTGAACAGAACCGAATCGGGATTATCGCTCAGCAACCGGGTGATGAACATTCTGTTCACCTGATCGTTGTATCCGGAAATCAATTTAAAAATACGCCGAAACATTTTCTGTCGGTCTGGAAAAAATTCCCCGGAATCCGAAATACCATCGGTTTCATCCGCAGTCACGCTTTTGTAGGTTTCCCAGATAATGTCTTCCGCATTCGCACCGGTTCCGTTCGTGACCATGGGAGCGAACCATAAATGTATGGGCAATTTTTTTTCGCCATGGTCCAGCGTAAGATTCAATTGGCGCGAATCATTCTCGCCGCCTTCCAGCAGGTAGTCGGGTTTATTTCGCGCAAGATCCGGGTTCATCTCAATTCTTGCCAGAATTTGAGCGAGTTCTTCCATCTCCACTTTTTCGATTTCCTCAGTCACTCTGCTCATCTGCTCTTCCGTCTGAACCGCTTGAAACTTTTGCATAATGTAAGAGTAGTACGCAGTGCTGAGCCCATTTGTCACATCAAACTGCATTCCCAGCATTTTTTCGTGAGGAACTTTGTGCTGCATCAGATCATCGAGTGCGGATCGGATGACCGCAGTGGAAAAATCCATAAGAACCAGCGTTTTTATCTGCTGTAAGTCCTGGCGAATAATGTCGGAGTCGATATCCTTCCCCACAGGGTTGAATCCCGGACCGATAATTGCGATATTCATGTGCTTGCGCGGAACACCATGATCCTGCACATAGGAGACAGCCTCTTCAAACGCTCTCCGCAGTTCGTGATAGTGGGAATCCCATTCCCCGCGGCGCTCCATATAATTGTGACCGTACTCGCCCCTGAGGTACGTGTCGTAATTTCGTGCGGATCCCAAGTACACATGAGCGAGGGGATCCCGAGCCTGATCGAAGGAGGGTTGTCGAAATTGCATAGAGAACAAGATAGATAAAATAACATACCTTATTTTTTTCGCAATACCTGCTTTACGCTGGGAATTTGGAGCAGCGCTTCGTACAAATCGCTGAATACATCAAAATTTTGCACTTCCAGGCTGATTTTGTACAAAGCATCCCGGGGAGGTACGGCATAGACCTCGAAGCGGGCAATGTTGATATCCCGGTCGGCAAAACACCCTGTGACGTCATGGATCATCCCTTTCCGGTCTTCCGCATACACTTCGATATCCATCACCTTTGCATCGCGGTCAAGGATGCGCGATCTCGGAAGGAGTCTGAAGCAACGCAATAACCGAATGGTCCATAACGGCTGTTGTCTCAACATAGTTCGATACTCACCGATGACTTTTTCCGCCGAAAGAATACCCGTACCGATATCGGACAAGAGATCATTGAACGAATCCTTTTCGAGGTTTTTTGAGAGTTCTGATTGAAGTCCGCTCAAACGAAACAACCACCAACGCGGCAATTTTCTTTTCTGCAGCTCTTTGTCGAGGATTTGCGATCCCGCAAGAATCTGCTCTTCCATGGGAGTCTGGCCAAGCGAAGCCCGCATCTGTTCACGTGCATCGACGGATTTCACTTTTTCGATCCAGAGAGTCGGAATATTTCCTCCGTTACTCTTCGCAAGAACAAGTTCGATGACATCTCCCTCATGAAGCGGATACGTCGCTTCCCGAAGATTGCCGTTGACCCGGATGGCCTGAAGGTAGGAGAGGTGATCCGGATTCACCGCAAAGGCGAAATCGACACCGGTGGCATGCTGAGGAATCGTTACGATGTCACCGGAATTCGTGAAGACGTTGATGCGTTCCTGAAGCACCGTTTCACGAAGATCTCGGAGAAACTGATGTTCTTCAAAATGCGCGGTACGCAGTGATCCGAGAACGCGATAAATATCTGTCATTTGATCCTGGATCCAGGAAGAAAACTTTCTCTTGGAAACATACTCGTGCATTTCCTCGGTCTGGATGCGCAAACGGAAACGGTGATCTTTGCCGAGAAAAATTGTCGTATGGAGCGCCCTATAGCCGTTTGGCTGCGGAGCGTTGATATAATCCCGAAAAGAGAGCGAACTCGCAGGGTACAAGGCGTGTATTTCTCCCAGAACGCGATAGCAATCCGTCGTGGATTTTTTGCCCAGAAGAAGGATGAGTGCACTATCGATATTCTCGACGTCTTTCAAGCGATGAATGTTCCCCTGCAGCTTATTATAAATTTCATAATCGGTCATCATGAGCATCTCAGCACGAACGTCATCCGGAGTTTTTGCATTCACTTTTGCGATGAATTCGTCTCTGTCCCTGGAAACCTGGGAACGCGCGGACGCAATTGCCTCATGCCATACTGCATACTCGTTTGGCATCGCAATGGGAAAACAAATTTCCTCCATGCGGGATTTCAAATCCCACAAACCCACCAACCTGGCGAAGGGAACGTAAATATCCAGAGTTTCCAAAGCAACACGTTCTCGCTTGTCCGGACGCAGAGCATGGATGGTTTCAATGTTGTGCCAGCGATCCGCAAGTTTGATGAGGATGACCCGCAGGTCTCCGTGAGCGGTCAGAAGTAATTTTCGCAGCGACGCAACCTGACGCTGTTCGCGTTTCCCTTCGTACCGGAAACTGGAAAGCTTCGTCACTCCGTCGACCAGGTGTGCGACTTCATGCCCAAATTCACGATCGATGTCCTGGAGTGTTGAATGACTGTCTTCCACAACATCATGCAATAAGGCGGCAATCAGCGTGGTACCGCTGGCCTCCAGATGTGCGAGGTACGTCGCAACAGCAATGGGATGCGAAACATAGGGCTTCCCCGACTCACGTTTTTGGTCCCGGTGAAATTCCTTCGCGCGCTCAAGAGCATGTTCAACCTGCTTTCGTTCCTCACCGGATAAATAGCCGATGGAAAGAAGAAATTGTGAATCGCTCACAAGAATACGATAGTATCACAACGTACTCCTGTTTTATACTTGTCTAGCTACTTGGTGCTCAAAGCCCAACGATTCATAATAAAAAGCTGACAGATTCTCTCTTTCAAGCGATTTGAATCATCTGGTACGCGTGAATCCAAAGCATGTATGGTTCCTTCCCGATCCTGACCGGTCAGGATTCGCCATGCATCCATGGCTGTGGTTGTAATTTGTTCCGGAATAGTTATGCGTCGCTCGGCAAGAGTCTGATCAAAAAGACTGATGAATTTAGGGGGAGGAGCTTCCGTCGTTCCGCCTGACTGCTGTGCAGCTGACTCTGACGAGGTCATCCGCATACCATCCAGAGTGAGCCGAATCACCAGATTGGCTGGTTCTCCCTGTTTGCCGAT
>JBBTTQ010000145.1:0-2355 GCA_038064175.1 Patescibacteria group bacterium | reverse complement strand
TGCCCATAGGTCATTGCTGACCCAGGGAGTGCAATATGTATCTGAACCTATGCAGCTGATTGCAAGGTCAGGAGACGGAAGAGACATAGAAGACGCAAGAGAAATAAGGGATATTCTATTGCTCTTCGATTTTCAGCACATCGCTGATTTTGGCTCCATCTTTTTGCTCTCCGAAGTCGCCAAAAATTTTATCAATTGCCATATCTCGTTCAACTATTCGATCGATCCTCGGACGTCGAAATGGCGTTGGCCAGTGGATCGCAACTCATTCAAATCATGAGGTTCGCCGCTCTTGCGGAGGCCTGTTGCTTTCTTTGGCCTCCAGCGAACCTGGGTGATCGGTCGCATCTCGTCGGGTGTTTCAGGCGTGGACATACGTCCCTATTTTGCCACCGGTCGCTGCCGCAAGCAAGGAACCCCTTTCCAGGAAATTAAACACAATGATCGGAAGGTTTTGATCCTGGCACAAGCTGAATGCCGCCTGATCCATCACTTCCAGATGTTTTTCGAGCGCCTCCTTATACGTGAGTTCATCGTACTTCACGGCATCCTTGTGCTTATTGGGGTCTTTGTCGTAGACACCATCGACGTTCGTGGCCTTGAGGACGACATCGCAGGAGAGTTCCAGCGCCCGCAGAGCAGCGGCGGAATCCGTCGTGAAGTATGGGTTCCCGGTTCCCCCGGCGCAGATGACGATACGTCCCTTCTCCAAGTGCCGCAGCGCTCTCCTCTTTATGAAAGGTTCGGCCAATTGCGGGATGGCCACCGCGGAAAGGACGCGTGTTTCAGCGCCCATGGATTCCAGAGCAGACTGCAGCGCGACACTATTCATAATGGTTGCCAGCATTCCCATGGCGTCGGAGGAGGTTCGTTCGATGCCGTTCTCTTTGGTATCGCGGTAGCGCCAGATATTCCCGCCGCCGACGACAATGACGAGCTCTATCCCCTTCTTCGAGACTTCCAGCACCTGTTTCGCCGTGTCCATGAACGCCTCGCGATGGATCCCGTACTCTGCCCTACCGGAGAACACATCGCCGGAGAGTTTGAGCATGATACGTTTGAATTTCATTTGCTTGGAGGAGGTGAAGGTTCCGGATTTTCCAGGGAAGTCATCACGGGAACGGTGGGAACGGTGGGAACGGATGGAACCGGATGTGCCTTGTCGTTTGGCGCTCCTCTTTTTCGGAATCTGAACATAGCTCGGACGCGCGAAGCTATCGCAACGCAAACATTCAGAATTTCACGCCATGCCTGACGCAGTCCCATCTCTCCGCGGGAAAAAGGACCGACGAGCGGGATGTCTTTCCTTTGCCCTTGAGCGGCATTGAGAAAACCGATGACCATGCCGGCGAGGATCACGATCTCAAGCAGGCGTGAAACAAACTCAACCGGAATGATCCAGATGATGACGGAGAGAACAAAAAGAACGATGGCCTGACGGCTGTGAAAACGCACGAACGGCGAATCCTTCTTCAAAAACCAGACCACCACCGACATGACCCAGAGATAGCTGAATGCGGCGATATCCTTGTTCTCCTCAACGTCCCGTTCCGGACGGGGAGCTGCCGCAGGCGGGTTCTGGGCGCTTGTTTGTTCAGGACTCATATCTCATGAAGTATAGCATAGTTCGCTGTTTCTTGGTACCCCCGGTAGGAATTGAACCTACGGCCAATGGGTTAGAAACCCACTGCTCTATCCACTGAGCTACGGGGGCACGTTTTGAAAGAAAACTTTGGGTCAAGGATCGCAGTGCCTTTTATCACGCCCCGCTTCGCGGGCTGGACCACTGAGCTACGGGGGCACACGAGAATTATGAATTATGAACCAAGAATTAGAAAGTGAAACCCATTTGTGATCTTCACATGTTTCACGGACTTTTCACCACATTCATGTACAAAAAATCTGAAATATTTTTTATGTTTCTTTGTACTGATGCTTTTTTTACAAAAATAATTGCAACATTTCTATATATATAAATGACATAGAATCCGTTTTACGCCGTAGAAAAATATTTTCATGGTGACGGTGTAGCCGTAGAATAAACGCCAATCATTTCCCCACTTCTTCTATGCCGAAGAAAAAGAAGCGGAAGACGAAGAAGAGCAAAAAGCGACGTCGATAATTGCTCGCTTCCGAATTGCGCCCCCCGCATACGCGGGGGACGTTTTTTATATGCGCAAACCTGTCCACCTCACACTTGCCAAGGCGCCGGCGACAAATCCGAGAACGCTGGAGGTGACGAAGATCAGGAAGAGCGCGCTTTGACCCTGTTCATCCGAAGGCGGCTCCAGGAGACACAGAGTGCCGCAGCCGTCATGACGTTTGTCATTGCCGTCGTCACACTGTTCGCCTGCC
>JBBTTQ010000144.1:0-2858 GCA_038064175.1 Patescibacteria group bacterium | reverse complement strand
GCGCGCTCGGCGTCAGCGTTTTTTCCCGGACGCGGGTGCGCAGATTTTCCAGATCCGCCGCACCCAGGCCTTCCTGCTCGGGCAGCAGAATCTGCCAGCCGTTCTTTGCCGAACGTTCCTCGGGATACAGCGCAGCGCAGACGTGATCTTTGGGATCGCAATCCGGATACACGCGTTTCTCCCCCTTCGATGCGAAATCCTCCTGAAGAAGAACGGCGGGCCGGGCGCCTATTCTCATAAACCGTTCCGCGAGATCCATCTCTACATGAACGCAATGTTCCAAAGTCCATCCGCAACATTCGAGCGGCTTTAATTCCACGAGGCCCTGCGATGTGGCGCAGAGGGGAGGGGCATCCCGGTTTTCCCTGTCTGCCCACGCTTCATCGAACATACGAATGCTGTCCCAGAACACTCCGTACGCCCCGTTCATCCCGTCGACGATCCACCGCGCGTACCCGAGCGCCACCCACCACTGGTTGATCAATTGCTGGTCGGGGATGAGCGTGGACGCATCCATCACTGGCGGGGCGTTGAGTTCGATGATCGGAGGCTCCGGCGAGTCTCCGATCATGTCCGCGATCGTCGGCGGGTCCGGAAAATTCGGAAGCCAGAGGTCGGGCGGATTAATTTCTGCATCGGCCCCCGTGGCGTCGAGGCCCGGCGGCATCGGAACGCGCAGCCGCACGAGGGTCGGTTTCAGAACCGGGATTTTGACCGGCGTCGCACTCGACTTCAGCCGCATATTGGAAAAATCGAACACAAGATCTCTGAGTTCTTCGTCCGGGCAGAGACGTGGGAATCCGTCCTCCGCAGCGCAGTCCTGGATTTCGTCACTGTCCAGATCGCGGTCCTGGCTCCCGTCCCTCCTCGGCATCCACGGGTCGAGCAGCGAGTAGATCGGCACGGTGAAGCGGTCGTTCTTGCACCAGGGCATGTTCGTTTTGTCGTGAAAGTTCGCATAGGACTTCTGAATCCGTTTCCACTCCTCGCGAAGTCCGTCGATGGACCGGACAAAAGAGATGTAGTTGCGGTACTCCGTGAGGTTCTCTTTCATCCAATCTCCGATTTTTTCCACGGCATTCCGCTGACCCGCGACGAGGCGCCCCACGAAACGCGGCAGCTCCGCGCGCAGGAGACGGACATTTTCCGCGAGGACCGCGTATTCCTCGAGCTTCGCGATGAGTGTGTCCACGTCTGCTTCCCCTGTAAATGTCGCGCCCGCGGGACCTTTCCTCTTCGTTTTCCACGTGATCCACGCTTGCTTCCAGGCGCGAAATTCCACGGGCGAGCCGAGTGGATAGACGAGCGGCACGGCCTCTTCCTGGATTTTCACCGTTGCCTGCCGCTCCAGAAATGCCGCGATGCGTCCAAGGAGATCTTCCTCCGCATGCAGCTGGATATCGATCGCCTTCATCCGGCTGTCTCTGCGGAGCGCCGTGGTCGGGTCACCCGGGTCTTCCCGCTCCGTCTCGCCCGTAAAGAGCGGATCCAGCGGATCCACCCCGAACGACCACGCGGGCGGCAGAAAGAGCCGGACAACGGGCCGACTGAAGACGCGCTTCGCGTCGTTCTCGAAACGTTGCCACCACTCCGCGACCGTTCGCTTGTCCCCGCGTTCGTTCGACACCGTATCGTCGTATGCGCGGATGAGAGATGTCGCCGCTTCCTTTTTATTGGTGGTATAGAAAGGCTGAGTCGCGCTTTGTCTGGCCTCGTCGACTGTGAGGAGAGCGTTCGATAGGTCTTTCCGGAAGATCTCTTCGAAAATTTTTGTGTTCAGGAATGAAATGCCGCCGCCGAGGTTCTGGTACCAGAGATCTTTGTCCCTGTTGAAGAGAGGATTTCTCTTGAGCGGTCCCGAGGGGTCGGCGGGAAAAGGCATTTGCCCCTGATACATCCCCTTTCCCTTCTGACTATCGGGATAGCCGGATACGTCGATCGAGATCACGCAGCGCTGATCGCGGTAGTTCGTGAGCTTTGTCTTCGGATCAAATTCGTTATAGAGTCCGTAGCAGGCGACTGCTCCCGCCCGCCCGCTCAGGTCGGTATCTTTGTCGGTCACGACGGGATCCCGTTCGTAGGAGCCCACGTACTTCCGATAGAAAGACATATACGGTGGATCCGAAGGGGGCGTGCGGCAACTTTCTCCTATGCATTTGCGGGCATTCGGCAGGTCCCCGATGTTCGGCATCGAGGTATTTGGATCGCAGTACTGCTTCAGTGTCGGAATGATTGCCGCCAGATCGCTGTCCCAGGGATGCCAAGGGAATCCTTTGGAGTACGGAATGTCGATCCAGTCCTCCGTGCAGATATATTTGTCGCCGTCCTCAATGCATTCCCATCCATAGGATTCCCCCGTAATCGGATCGATGATTTCGACGGCCTTTTTGCAATCCCAAAATGTGTACTCAACGTTCTTCGGATACTCCGGGTTGATGCCGTTTACCCATTCGCAAAATTCTTTGCACTTCGTTTCATTGTGAGGAGGATCCGTCTGCTGCCAGCCTGTGCGCCACAAGCAGGGCGGGTCTTCGTAGTACGGATGTTGCACCTCGATCGGGATCTTGTCTTCCGCGGGGCCATTGCCCGACCACTGCATCACGGTAATCCTGCTGGAGGCGAGGTCGCCCGGTGTTCCCACGTACGGTCGGCACGCCGTACCGAGTCCCCGCGTCGTTCCCATGTCCGGGTACGTAAGGGTTTCATCCCGCCTCGCCATGCCCGAGCGGATGTTTCCGAGCGGGTTTCCTCCTCTGCCCGGTACGCCCGTCACGACGGGAATTTTCCCCTGCACGCTTTGATTCGTATCCCAACCACCGCACTGCGTCGCTCTGAGATTTTCCGGGATCGTCTAGGTG
>JBBTTQ010000143.1:0-1298 GCA_038064175.1 Patescibacteria group bacterium | reverse complement strand
GTATACGCATCGTCGATGACCGCGCCGAAGATGATGTTGGCCTCGGTAGCGGCGGCTTCCGTGATGATGCGCGCCGCTTCGTCCACTTCGAACATACTGAGATCATTGCCTCCCGTGATGTTGAAGAGGATGCCCTGTGCGCCGCTGATGCTGACCTCCATGAGCGGGCTGTCGATGGCCGCCCGGGCAGCCTCCGCGGCACGGCTATCCCCCGTGCCGTAGCCGATGCCCATGAGCGCGGTGCCCGCGTCCTGCATGATGGCCTTCACGTCCGCGAAGTCGACGTTCACAAGACCATGTTCGGTGATGAGCGACGAGATGCCCTCGATGGCGTGTTTCAGGACTTCGTCGACCACCTGGAAGGCCTCCGTGAGAGGCGTCGTTTTGTCGATGAGGGAGAGGATTTTGTCATTCGGAATGACGATCAGCGTATCGACCTTGCCGCGGAGTCCCTCGAGCGCTTCCTCGGCCTGCTTCTTCCTCTTGTATCCTTCGAAACTGAAGGGCTTCGTCACGACGGCGACCGTGAGGATTCCCATCGAGCGGGCGGATTCTGCGATGATCGCGGAAGAACCGCCTCCCGTGCCGCCGCCGAGACCCGCCGTGATGAAGAGCATGTCCGTACCCTCCAATGCGGCTTTGATTTCCTCCAGACTTTCCTCAGCGGCACGCTTCCCGATATCGGGGTTCGCACCCGCTCCGAGTCCGCGCGTCGTCCCGCGTCCGATTGTGATCTTCTTCGGCGCAGGATTATGGTACAGCGCCTGGACGTCCGTATTCACGGCAATGTACTCAATACCGGTGATTTTCCCCTCAATCATGCGCGCAAGGGCGTTACTGCCCGCCCCTCCCGTCCCGAGGACGCGGATCACCACTCCTGGGAGCATGTCGGGTCGCACTTCGCGGGACGAGAGCGGGTTCCCGCCGTCATCGCGCTTGGGATTCATGCCGGAACTGCCGGAACTTTTCGAGCCGGAGAAGAGGGAACGGAACGTATCGGACATGGGAAGGATGGGAAAGAAAACTAGATCGGAAGAATGTTGCTCGTTAGCTTGTTACGCGTTGCTTGTTTTGCAGCTGAACGAGCAACGAGCGAACGGGGAACGCGTAACGAATCATAAAGATCAAGGAAGTAGACTCTTAAACCAGCTACCGACGTGTTGGAGCGCGCGCTTCATCTGAACGGAACCCATCTTGAGGCCGCCGCGCTCATCTTCGCGCATGCCCCAGACGAGCGTACCGAGGGCCGTTGCGTACGCCGGATCATCGACCTTTTCGACAACGCCGCCGATGTCGAC
>JBBTTQ010000142.1:0-5357 GCA_038064175.1 Patescibacteria group bacterium | reverse complement strand
GAGCGGAGAAAGAGGACTGCATAGGAACAGGGGGAAATGGCTACGGATTGCTGAAATCCTAGCATTTCCGTCATCAAAATCTCCTTGAATAAAACCGGGATCATGGGCTGTTTTTCATCGGTTCCATCAGGGCTGACGACCAGTTGCTCACCGAGTGTGAATGGCACCGCCGACATCATCGATACAAAAGTCCAGAATGCCCTACAAACCTTCGACATCGACGAGTCGTCGATAACAGCCGGATCCACCATCACCGCCATGGCGATCAAGATATGCGCCGATCAGGCGGCCGGCGGCGAGAACGCGACGGCGCAGAGCATCCGTTGCGTGAGTGCCAGCTGTACGGGCTTTGGTTCCTCATTCACGACTACGTCCGCGGCTACGGATTACACGCAGACGCATTCCAGCCTGAGCATCACGGATCTTTCGGACATTGAAATCGGCGGCGAGAAGACTGGCGGGGGAGTGAACAAGAAATTCCGCATCTATAGAATCCTCGTCGACATCACCTACACGCCCCCGGCGGGCGGCAGCGCGAACAGCAGCTTCGGATACATCATGGGCGGGTTGTTGCAGTAGGCTCTCCTCAATGACACAAACCCGTACCGCTGTCGCTGAAGGTGGAGTCGGCCACCGGGACGAACTCCCAGCGATAGCCGCTACTGTGGAGCGCCATCTTCAGAACACCGAACGTATCGCTGTCGCGGATCTCGCTGTTGGCGATCGGCGTCCGGAACGCATAGTGGCTTCGTCCGCCGGTTCCCACCACAAACTCGCGAATGCCGCGCTGCGCATCGGTGAGGCCTGCTGGATCCTGCGGCGAAAAACGCTCATACGAATGATCATGACCCGCAATGACGACGTCCGCGCCTTGATCGTAGAGCGCCTGCCAGAGAGGCTGCACATTCGTATCGCTGCCGTGGTTGCCTGAGCTGAAGCGCGGATGGTGCATGTAGGCGAGCGTGCATTGCCTCGGATGCGCCGCAAGATCCGCCCTCAGCCACTGCTCCTGCTCGGGTCATTCCCGAGATGCAGGATGCAGCTGCCTCCGTCCTGCGGCATGAGGGAAGGATTCTGAACTTCTGGAACAACCGTGCCACGAATGCCTTCGCCGAATCCTTCAATGCAAAGATCAAAGGCATTCGAGGAATGCTTCGAGGGATCCGAGACATCAGGTTCTTCCTCTTTCGCTGTCAGGTGTACTTCTCCTGATTCTCATGATCTGGCTAGCTTTCAGTATTTTCTCCGCACAACTTCGGGTTGATCCGCGGAGCTTGTGATGTAGTAACAATCGTTCGGAATTATCCATCAGTGACAGGCCTTACCATTGGCTCATGCTTCCGTCGCGGCTCGGCCGCGCAGATGCCGGCCTCGACGTGACCCGGGTCCGTAGGGAGACGCCGTCTGTGATGACTGGAAAAGCCTTCCATATGCGCAAAGTCGCTCTTGACCACTCGCACTACCGGCGTGGAGCAGAAGGTTAATTTCGGTATGCATTCATGCGATGCCGCACGGCGAGAACCTCCAGTACGCTGATTGTCTCGTGGTGCACATCGCAGAGGACGCGATAGTCACCGATGCGAAAGCGGTAGGTTCCAAGCGTCGGATCGGTCAATTTCTTGGCAAAATGAAGAGGGCTCTCTTGTGCAACGTACCAATCCATCTTTGCAACAATGCGTTTTGCGATCTTTCCAGGCAGTCTTTTCAAATCATTCGTTGCTGCAGGCATCCAAGACAGGAGGAATCTCATATGCCGAGCATTACCCGAACCTCGTCGGAAGAAAAACCCTCACCGCGGCGCGCCTGGGCCCGTGCTTCCGCGATGTCTGCTTTCAATTGTTCCAACTCCAGCTCTTTGTGCGTCATGGGCGAGACGCGTAACACAGGAACGGAATGGCGCATCACGATGAAGTGTACGTTCTTGCTGCGAGCTTCCTTGGTCACCTTCGTCAGATCGCGCCGGAATTTTTTGATGCCGATGAACTTCGTAGTCATACTGCGATGGGAAAGGAATAAAGGTACAACTATAGTGTACACTATTTTCAGCACTGTACGCAAGCGTTCTTCATAGATGTTTCAGTCTACTTCGCAACTGCTCATTCCCCGGGAACTTTTCCGCTGAGACGTCCCGTTTCGCCCACTTTTCCCGAAGCGTCTCCATGTATCCATTTTCGGAAATGAGATTGCTGATGAACGACTCCACCAACGTGTGGAAACGGCTTTTTCGGGCATTGTCCGCAAGCGAAAAAATAGTTGTGACAAATGCGTCTTCGCCGCCCTTCACTTCGGCGCGTATCTCCTCCTGGACGGCATTCAGAATGCTTTCGTGGTCAAGTCCGGCGAGAAATTTGAGATCCTTGTCTGTGCCGGAAGGGAAATAATGAGTGAGTCCGAGCCGTCGGAGCGAACAGGGAAGCTGGAGATCCGCGATGAGATCCGCAACCTGTGATGCAAGTCCTCCCTCGGTATTGTGATCTTCGACGACGATCAGGTGTCCCGTTTCCAGCGCCGCCTGAGCGATCGCAGAAGCATCCAGCGGACGAACGCACGCGACATTCAGCACGCGTACGGACAACTTCTCCGTTTTTAAAAGCTTATCGGCTGCCAGAATCGCATCATGGACGGCGGCTCCGGTAGCGATGATGGTCGCAACGTCCTTTGTGGTGCCCTGCCCGCGGATAAGGTCGGCTGTTCCGTCAAAGACATAGTGCTTCCCGTAGATCGGCTCGCCTGAAAGAGAAAGTAACTGAGGATGTCCGCTGCGCGGTGAAAAAATATAAACAGATGTCCGCCCCTCCGCGCTGAGTTCCATGGCGCGCTCGGCCGCCGCCGCCGCCTGATTGCTGTCCGCGAGCATCCAGACCTGTGTGTGATGGAAGGGGATATTCAAGTAATTCTGTTCCTGGTGCGTTTCCCCGTCCTCACCCACGGAGAGTCCCACGTGCGTGCAATCATGGATGACAGCAGAGCGCGTATGACCGGTGTTGATATCGATGAGTCTGGCATTGGCACGAGCTTCGTTCGTTCCGAAGGCCGCGAAGGTGTAGGTCACGGGCAGGAGACCGGTTTGCCTCATGCCGGCGGCCATCATGACCATGTTCGCCTCTGCGACGCCGACATTGATCACGCGATCCGGAAAAACCTTCTGCACGGCATCGAATCCTCCGGAAGCCGCAAGGTCGGCATGCAAGATGGCAATGCGCGGATCGGCCGCCATGAGATTCTTCAAGTGCGTTGCGCCCAAGTCCTTTCGCGCGGCGCCTTTCTCCGAGGTGATCGTCCTCTCGTAGCCGGCGCGCGCAAGGTCCGCGGGCTTCCAGGGAATTTCGAGATCGGTCCTGACTGGAGCGCCGGATGCGTACCGTTTCTTCTCTTGCGCGCGGAACGGTTCATATTCAGCGATGATTTTATTAAAATCCGGAAGCGATTTCAGCGCTTTTTCGGCCATCTCCTTCGAGAGGGGAGTACCGTGGAAATTCTGTTTTCCGGTGTTCGACCCTTCCTCCATCAGCTTCACTCCGTGCCCCATGGTCGTGTAGTAGCAAAGGAATATCGGCTTACCCTTGCCAATATAATCGTCTGCAATCCTGAGGGCGGCCGAGACCTGGGCAGGGTCATTCCCGTTCTGGACTTCAATGACCTGCCAGCCGGTGGCCGCCGCAATCGATGCGAAATCGGCCGCGACCACGTTCGATGGCATGTCGCTCAGTTGAATATCGTTGAAGTCTCCGTGCACGACGAGATGATCGAGTTTCAGATGCGATGCGAGTCGAAATGCCTCCTGAACCTGCCCTTCCTGACAGTCGCCGTCCGCGAGCAGCACATCGACGATGCCTGCCTTCTTCTGATATTTCAGTCCGAATGCAGCTCCGAGTGCGTTACTGACTCCCTTCCCGAGCGGCCCCGTCCCGAAGGGAATATCGCCGATGCCGGCTTCGACGTGACCGGGAAGCCCGTCCGGAATCCGAAATGTTTCGATGATGGATTGCGGCGATGCAAGACGCTTGTCTCTTCCCTCGCGTCCGAAGAGCCACTGAAGACCGTACGCAAGCAACGAGAGGTGCCCCGCGCTGTACCGGAGCGGCTGATCAATCTCCGGATTCCTGCGCCTGGAAAGGAGATACGCAAACGTGAAGGAGCTCAGCGGCCCTCCCGGGTGCCCCGACTGATGCGCCGTCGGGGCGCGCACGGCCAGGTGACACATGATCGCATGCGCGAGTTCGTAGGCTTTTTGCTCATTGCTGCTCAGAGGTTTTGCGTCATGAGGACCGATCCAGCGCGTTTCACCGGGCTCGTTGGACCTTAGAATGCGCTGAAGCGAGAGCGGCACTTCGGACGGCTTCTTCCCGATGAGGTCTTCTTTCCTGGGTCGCGAACGCATTCACAAAGTGGATAGAGGATAGAGGAGAATGGATAGTGACTTACACATCTCATACAATAGCACTATCCATTATCCACGTTCATCCATCCACTATTTCGTCAGAACTATCATCGCCTTCCTCCCGTTTAGGATATCCTCCTTGACCCCCGTCCAGTCGTGGATGGCGTCATAGAGAACTTGCTGACGATATTTGTACGATGCGCCTCTGCGCGTCCCGACATCGTTCGTGATAAAATATTTCGTATCGTACCCGATGATCACGAGCATGTGATACCAGGGTCCCTCGCCGCTGTAATAGGGATTTCCGATGTCGCGACCTGCGAGCGGGACGATCACGGGGTTCCCGAAGGCGAGCTCTCGCCTGATGTCGTCGATGCCGGGATCGTACGTGACGTTCGCTCTGTATCCATAGAATTTCTCCGCGACGACGGCCGTTTCCTCTGCGCCAATGTCTGCGTCTGATCCCAGCTCTTCCATTTCGTACGCAACCATCCGTTTGATCTCAGCATCCATTACCTCGCGAGTGAGCGGCATTTGCTCGAGGAAATGATGAACCAGAATGAGGGATGCTTCCTCACATGCTTCCTGATAAGGCATCCCCCAATCGCCGAGCGGCGCTTGCGATGCGAAGGGGACTTCAATGAAAACCCGCGCCGGGAGCGGCTTAAATTGTATCGTCGCAACCTCCCCGGACACAGAATGCGCGACACCTGTTCCGGGCGCCGGCGCAGTCTCTGTTGGAGTTTCATCCAAGGCAGGGGCCTTATAGACGGCGCGCGGCTGGAGGCGATCCTGAACAAACCACAGGACTCCCGTGATGAGCGAGAGCGCTGCGATGACACCGAGGAAACGCCGATCAAAGAGTTGCATACTGTGAATCATAAATGAAAGGGGACACATCCCCCAATTTTTTCATGGGTAGCCCCGGGCTTAAGTCCGGGGCTACCCGACAAACCAACGGGGGACTTTAGTTCCC
>JBBTTQ010000141.1:0-2239 GCA_038064175.1 Patescibacteria group bacterium | reverse complement strand
GTCCTTATCGAGGATCTCCTCAGTACCGGGGGGAGCGCTGTCGCATCGGTCGAAGCCATTCGCGAGGAGGGGCAGGGGATCATCACGGATGTTGTCTCCATCTTCAGCTACGAATTGCTGAGTTCCTTCGAGAGTGCGCAGAGTGCGCGCGTGCAGCTTCACCCCCTCTCGACCATCACCACTCTCGTGGAAGTTGCGATTTCCCAGGGGAGGATCACCGAGGAGGATGCCGAGAGAATCGGCGAATTTGTGAAGGATCCGGAGGGATGGGGAAGGATGTTGACAAAATAGTTATATTTGGTATAATAATAACATGCTGAACATCGACAGCCACCAGACCGCCTCGCAAGCATCCAACAAAAACCGCCGCAGCATCTTCGGAATATTCCGATTGATCTGAAGTTTTTGAACAAAAAATGTATTCAGTTGGAGCGCTACGCTCAAACATTGACAAAAAGGCCTTTTTAATATAAATTTCAATTACGTCAAGCAATGTATTTTCTGGCTCCGAGCATCCAAAAAGATCAATGCCGGGTCGGAGATACGGCCTGGCGTACGGATCCTTCAGATGTTTCGGCTTTCGTAAAAAAAAGCTGACTATCCAATGAGTGCATTCGTCGTATTTTTTGTGCATTGATTGGATAGTCAGTGTAAAAATTTCACTTTCAGTTCACTACTTTTTGTTGAAGGAGATCTGTCATGAAGAGTTGGTTTAAGAGAGTGTACGAACGGGTTCATGGAAAATATCGAAACCGCAAACGGATTCCGACGAGCCGTAAGAGGAAGTTATTCCTCGAGCGCTTGTCCGACCGTGCGCTGCTCGATGCAAACCCTCTCGTCGATGTTGCTCCCGTTGCCTGGGAAAATACGGTAATCGTCTCTGCGCCGGTGCTGAGTGAGTCCGCGCTTGCGGCTCACGACGCAGTGTTCGCGGAGGGCGAAAGCGGTGTGCCGGCGTCGCGCGATCTTGACGCGAACCATGACGGTTGGGTCACGCCGCTGGATGCGTTGAAGATCATCAACGATCTCAACGCCAACGGTGCGCGGCTCATCACGAACGCAGTCCCTCTCGCTCCCGACTTCACCGCAGACATGGAAGCGGGGAGGACAGAGCTTCTGATGGATGTCTATCTTGTCGGTGCATGGGACCCGGACTGTGATTCCACCTCTCTCGGAATCGGACGCGAACCCGGCAGCGGCACCGTTGAGGTGCTGTATGGCGGGGTCATCGCGTACCGACCTCAGGAGGGGTTCACGGGTGTAGACACCTTTGTCTACACGGTCGTTGACTCTGCGGAAGCGCAGGCCAGCGGCACGATTACGGTGAACGTCGGCGGCTATTCACTGCCGGTCGTGAACGACCAAGACCTGACAACCGATGAGGACACTCCTCTGACGTTTGCAGGTTCAGGAACCAATGTCACGTCCTACGATGCTTCCACCACGAACACCCCGAATAACGGGATTCTGGCGGAGAATGCAGATGGATCGTTCACATACACGCCCAACGTGAACTTCGTTGGCGTAGATGTGTTCGAGATCGTCGGTTCCAATGGATTGGAACAGGACACGGGTGTTGTTACGGTTTTTGTCGGAAGCGGTGGTGGTGAAAACCATCCACCTCTCGCCGAAAACACTTCGGCGACAACGGACGAGGATACGCCGACCACTCTGACGCTCGTGGGTATCGATCAGGATGGGGACAATCTTACGTTCTCCATCGTGACTGATCCTTCGAATGGAACGGTGACCCTCAATGGCAATCAAGTGGAATACATCCCCAACGTGAATTTCACGGGTCAGGATGGATTCACCTTCATGGTCAGCGATGGACGCGGTGGCACGGCTCAGGCCTCGGCGACTGTCCAAGTCGGCCAAGGCGGAGGCGGTGGTGAAAACCATCCGCCCAGCGCCGAGAACACCGCGGCAACCACGGAGGAGGATACGCCGGTGAATATTCAGCTGGTTGCCATCGACCAAGATGGCGATTCGCTCGTTTATTCCTCCGAAGACCCTCTCCACGGTATGACCGTCGTCAACGGTGCAGCGCTGACCTACACACCCGACGTGAACTTCGTCGGAGTGGATACGTTCACGTTCATCGCGGATGATGGGAGAGGTGGGACCTCTCAGGCGGCAGTGTCGGTAACGATCGGAGGCGGCGGAGGAGGCGTCAATGCTCCACCTGATGCTCAAAACGTAACTGCCACAACCGATGAGGACACTCCCGTCACTGTGA
>JBBTTQ010000140.1:0-7783 GCA_038064175.1 Patescibacteria group bacterium | reverse complement strand
GCTCGCTTGACGATCAGTTGTTCGATTTCCGGGGTAACGATGATGAGTTCGTAAATACCGACGCGTCCGCGGTAACCCGTGCCGCCGCAAGCTTCACAGCCTTTTCCTTTATACAGACGTGCCGCGCCGCGCGTCGTAAAGAATTTTGACGCGCCCGGGAAGAGTTTGTGCGCTTCGCTCAAAGAAACCGAGTAGCTGTAGCGACACTGGGGGCAGATGCGCCGTATAAGGCGCTGAGCGATGATCATTTCCAGCGTGGACGCTAGAAGGAACGGCTCCACTCCCATTTCAAGAAGGCGTGGCACGGCGGTCGCGGAGTCGTTTGCGTGCAAGGTGGAAAAGAGGAGATGGCCCGTGAGTGCGGCATTGACTGCTATGCTTGCCGTTTCTCCGTCACGGATCTCGCCGACGAGGATCACGTTCGGGTCCTGACGAACGAGAGCGCGAAGTCCCAGGGCGAACGTCAGTTGCGTTTCGGGGTTGACCTGGATGTGGTTGATGCCTGGAATTTTGTACTCCACCGGATCTTCGATGGTGGAAATGTTCACATCCGGATGATTGCGGATCTTCATGAGCGCATAGAGCGTGGTGGATTTACCGGAACCCGTCGGCCCCGTCGTGAGGATCATTCCGAACGGCTTGTGCGCGGCCTTCTCGAGCACCTCGCGGTATTCTTCGGAAAACCCAAGATCGTTCAGGGTCAACGTACGCACGTATTCCGACAGCAGGCGGAGCACCACTTTTTCTCCGTCAACGATCGGCACGATGGAGACACGGACATCCATGTTGCCGCCGTTCGGAGTTTCATAGCGGATAGCGCCGTCCTGCGCAGCGTGGTGTTCGTCAATGTGCATGTTCGCGGCGATCTTGATCCTGTTCACCACC
The DNA here is from genome assembly GCA_038064175.1 of Patescibacteria group bacterium. Lineage (GTDB taxonomy): Bacteria > Patescibacteriota > Gracilibacteria > Peribacterales > Peribacteraceae > 2-02-FULL-52-16. The sequence continues at coordinate 6,898 of JBBTTQ010000140.1, read as the reverse complement.
CCTTCGTAATATTCTTTCGGGATGCGGCCGGCTTCGTGCATCACGCCGTCGACGCGGAAACGCACGATGACGATTTTTTCCTGCGGCTCGAAGTGGATGTCCGAGGAACGGAGCTCGATGGCATCATTGAAGATCTCCTCAAGAATTTCAGGAGCCACTTTACGCTGCTCGTTGATAATTTTCTGGAACCGCGTCGCAAGCGGCTTCCTGTAGTGCACGAAGAACGCTTCGACGGCCGAGTGGGACGCATAGAAGAGCTGTATCTTTCCGGTAAAGAGCTTTCGGTCCCCTTTTGCGGATTTCCGCAAGGAAAAGTGCGATGCGGTTTTCTTTGCGGCTCCCCTCTTCTGAACTTCGGTATCTTTCGCCGGAAATTGAGCGGTTTCCTGCCCAAGGTTCAGTCGTATCGCTTCCTCTAAGAAGGGATTTGTCGGATCCGACGTCGTAACCGACACTTTGTTCTTTTCCTGAGCGATGACGATAACGCTATACGCCCGTGCGATCTCCTCCGGCAGGCTGCCGATCAGCTCTATGGAAGGCGGATTCTTGCCGAAGTCGTAAAACGGCAATTTGTAGTGTTCAGCAAGAGCGCTCTCGTAGAGTTCCTGTGAGAGAAATCCCATTTCGATCAGGACGCTCTTGAGTGAGACATCGCGATCCTTCGCCTGTTTTTCCGCGTTTTTCAGATCTTCCACGCTCACGTAATTTTGCGCGAGCAGGACTTTCCCGAGATCGGAATCTTTGAGCGGCATGGATCCTCAGAATGAAAGAATAAAAAATGAATGCGGGGCTCAGACGGCGGAGCGTACACGCTTCACGATGTCGATGATTGGCGTGTTTGCTTTGACGAAATATTCGATGACACCAAGTTCTCTGGCCTTCACCTTGTCCTCCTCCTGACCGAGGTTGCTTAGGACAATCACAGGCGTTTTTATTTTCTTCGCCTTCAGTTCGCCGAGCACGGCAAACCCGTCGACCTCCGGCATGATGAGGTCGAGGAGAATAAGATCATATTTCCCTGCGAGCGCTTTCTTCAGCCCCTCACTTCCCGTGAGCGCGGTTTCGGCCTCAAAGCCCTCGTGCGTCAGTTTCAGTTCCAAGGCGTGCGCCAATGGCCGCTCGTCTTCAATGACGAGAATGCGCTTCTTTTTGCCCTTCGAAGTTTTTGATGTTTTTTTGGATACGGGCATAGATTCTCTGTGACTATTTCATTTTATTCTAGCAGAAAACGACTCCTTGTGCAAGAATACGTCCGCCCTCCCTCCGCATGCCTAAACGAGCTCTTCTCTCGGTCGCAGACAAGCGCGGACTTCTCCCCTTTGCGAAGGGGCTCGCAAAGGCGGGTTTTGAAATGATCGCCACGGGGGGAACGCTGAAAGCTCTTCGGGATGAAGGTATTTCAGCGATCTCCGTGGAAGAAATTACAGGAGTTCCGGAGATGCTCGGCGGACGCGTCAAAACCATGCATCCGAAGATCACCGGCGGCATCCTCCTGCGACGCGATCATCCCAAAGATCTGGAGGAAGCGAAGAAGCACGGCATCGAACCGATCGATCTTGTGGCGATCAATTTGTACCCCTTCGAAGAAACGATCGCGAAGGCTTCCGTAACCCGCGAGGAGGCAATTGAACAAATGGATATCGGTGGTCCGGCCCTCCTTCGCAGTGCTGCGAAGAATCACACATATGTCACGGCCGTATGCGATCCCCTGGATTACGATCGCGTACTCAAGGAATTGAAAAGTGAGGGACACACATCGGCAAAATTCCGGAGTGAACTGGCGGCGAAAGTGTTTCTTCGCACAGCCGCGTACGATACTATCATCGCAGAATACCTCGGCGGAGGAGCGACAAAAGGAATTCTCCTCGTGAACGGAATGAAATTGCGCTACGGAGAAAATCCTCATCAGAAAGGATGGTTTTATAATGTTTTTCCCGTGGGGCAGGAACGTTCCTGCCCCACGGGAAAAACTCCCTGGACAATGCACCAGGGAAAGGAGCTCAGCTACCTGAATCTTCTGGATGCCGATGCAGCGTGGAATCTGATTCAGGATTTCCCGAAGCCGACGGCTGCCTGCATCAAGCACGCCAATCCCTCGGGCGTTGCATCGCACGCAGACATCACGGAAGCATTTCAGCGCGCGTACGACGCGGACAGACTCAGCGCCTTCGGCGTCATCATCGCGCTCAACCGTCCGTGCACGGAGGAGATCGCAAGAAAGATCATCAATCAGAAGATCTTTACGGAAGTGGTCGTAGCTCCGGAGTTTGAAGGCGATGCGCTCAATATCCTGAAAGAGAAGCCAAATATCCGCTGCCTCACGATCGATGGAGAACTGCGGAAAGGCCTGCAGTATCGATCCGCAGTGGGAGGTCTGCTCGTGCAGGATCACGATGTCAGCGCCGTGAAGGAATCAGATTTCACGATTGTCTCGAAAAAACGCCCGACGAAAGAACAAATCCAGGATCTCCTCTTTGCGTGGACCGTCGTGAAACATGCGAAGTCGAACGCCATCGTCTTTGCAAAAGATCGCATAACTGTCGGCATCGGTTGCGGACAAACGTCGCGCATCGATTCCACCTGGATCGCCGCGAAGCGCGCGGGCGAAAAAGCGAAGGGCGCCGTGATGGCGAGCGATGCCTTCTTCCCCTTCCCCGACTCGGTCGAGGAGGCGGCCAAGCACGGCATCGGCGCCGTGATCCAGCCGGGCGGTTCCATCCGCGACAGCGAAGTCTTTGCGAAAGCGGATGAACTCGGCCTTGCCATGGCCACGACCGGAGTTCGCGCATTCAGGCATTAATGATCTCTGAGGAAAGATTCGGTTCCTCTATAGCATTCGTCTCCCCGCTATGGCTTCCCGTAAGGTGATCTGATCGGCAAATTCTATGTCCGCACCCATCGGGAGTCCGTGCGCGAGGCGGGTGATTTTCGGAATCACATCCTTCAGTTTTGACTGCAGATAATTTGCGGTAGCCTCGCCTTCCACGTCCGGATTTGTCGCAACGATAAGCTCCCGGATGGAACCTTCCTTGGCACGGACGATCAGTTCTTTCAGCTTCAATTGCTCGGGGCCCATGCCGTCGATGGGCGAGAGCACGCCGTGGAGGACGTGATACAAACCCTTGTAAGACGTCTTTTCAAACGCGATTACCTCCAGCGGGTTTTCAACGACGAGAACCGTACCGCGATCGCGCGTACCGTCCTGACAAATCTCGCAGGTCATTTCGAGCGTTACCATCTGACACACAGAGCAGTAACGAATATCCGCATTCAACTGAAGCAGCGCCTCCCCGAGACGCTCCGGTGAGGCCTTGGAGTTCCTGAGCAGGTAAAACGTGAGCCGTTCCGCGGATTTCATGCCGATCCCCGGGAGTTTCGCGAACTCCTCGATGACGCGCACGATTTGGGGCGGAAGTAATGACATTACTCTCAGAATAAACTGTGGCATCAGGAAAACAACTAAAGACGAAGGTTTCTCGTTCCTTGTTAGCTGGTTGCTCGTTAGGCTGAAAACGAGGAACGAGTCAACGAGCAACTTCAAATTTCTCGCCCCTGCTTCAGCTTCCGTTCGATATCCTTTTCCTTGATTTTCTACCGTTTATCATGCCTCTTTTTACCCCTGCCAACGCCGAGGAGGACCTTGATGTGCTTGCCCGCACGGATCTCCAGCGGGACCACCGTCATCCCCTTTTCTTCCGCTTTGGAGATCAGCTTTTTCAACTCCGATCGCTTCAGGAGGAGCTCCCGGTCTCGGTCGGGCACATAGTCCTTGAGACCTGATGCGAAAGGGTATGGTGAAATTTTGGCGTTTTTGAGGATCGGCTTTCCGCTCAAAAACGAGACGTACGCTCCCGCGAGATTGATGTGCCCCATCCGGCAGGATTTCACTTCCTGCCCGGTGAGCATCATGCCGGCCTCCGTTGTTTCCAGGATCTCGAAGTCATACCGGGCCCGCCTGTTCTGAGCGACGATTTTCATAGGTGTGCCCAGAATAGGCTTAAAAAAGGCTTCTGTAAGCCCCTGGAAAGGCATGGGAAAAATTGACAAAACCAAAAAATCGCGTATATTTGTTTCGTCAGCATTGTAACCTCTCTGGCATCCCTCTGCATTCGGATTTTGAAGGTAGAGGGATGCCAGTGGAGACCCTCTCGTAGGGGCCGCTGGCAGAAATTTGCCCACCTCTTCGGAGTTGGGCTTTTTTTATGAACATTTCCGCTTTCCGGGAAATTCAAAACGGAAACCACACACTCAAAATTTCCTCTCCCCAAAACAGAGTGATGAATGCTCCTGCGACCAGCAGTGGAGCGAAGGCGATACTCTCTGCAGCTGTTTTTTTGTGTGTAAGCAAAAGGATGCATGCTAAGACCGCGCCGATCATGTAACTGAGTCCCAGCCAGAGAATGCCGAGGACCCACGATTGCATGAGGGCGCCGATACCGAGAGCGAGGAGGACGTCTCCGCTCCCGACCCACTTCCCCTTTGAAAGGAGCCACTGTCCGCCGATGAATACTGCCCCAACAACAAGGCCTTCTGCATGGAGCCGACCATCGGCGATATTCCAGAGAAGAGTCAGAGCTATCAAAGGAAGACTGAGCGCATCGGGAATCGTGCGTGTCTGGAAATCCGTGACGGCGATGAGGAAAAGAAACCACAGGGAAAGCGAAAGGAGTACGGACGGAAGCACCTGAAATCCCCCGCGGTAGAACGCGAGCGGGACGATCAACGCCGATACGATTTCAACGAAGGGGTACTGAGCCGAAATTCCTTTCCTGCATTTCCGGCATCTGCCGCCATGCAGCAGGAAGCTGATAACGGGAACGAGCTCCCCCCATCCAAGAACATTTTTGCAGTGCGGACACCGGGAGCGCCCTCCGATGCTCTCCCCCTTCGGCGCGCGTGCGATCAGGACATTGCCGAAACTGCCAAGGATAAGACCCATGAGTCCAAGAAAAAAAAGAACCCACGAGAGCGGCAATACATTCATCTGCCGAAGCTTACTTTAGAGCCAGCGCGATCGAAAGGTGTCCGCGGAATCTGAATCCGATGGCCGCCACCAGCGCGAAGCAGATAAGAAGGAGAGTCCCGATACCAGAGCTCGGGAGTGCGGGCGGCTCGACCGTCCGAACTGCTTCCAATTCCTCCTCTTCCATCACGGGAACGGGGTCTTCGACCGGAGCAGGTGCCGAAACCTCCTCTGGGACGGCCGGTTCCTCTTCGACAGGTGCCGGCACCGGAACCTCCGGTTCCACCGGAGAACCTTCCATGGTATCCTCCTCAGAAGACGGCTCCTCGGAGGTATACGTCGCGCGATGGGAGAATTCCTCGGCAATGCGCCGCGCCCGGGCAGACAACTTTTCTATCTCCGCTTCGGAGGCGTCCTTTGGTAATCGTACTTCCCCCGAGGGCGGATCATCACCGCTCCATGGAATCGTGAGGTACGCGCTCAGATGCGGTGAGCTGAATTGATATACACCGTAAAATCCAAGCGCAACCAAAGCACCCGCGACCGAACCGAGGAGCTGCTTTGCGAGAGGGGGATGTTTGTTTTCCATTTCCCACCAGTATACCAAAAAACCAGTCCTCAGGGAAGGACACGAATGACAGAGAAGACAGAGAAGAATCGCTACCCCTTTCTGTCGTCCGTGTCTTTACGGTCTTTCTCGTCCTGGTCTCAGGCTACTTTTATATTTGTCCGGTTTGAACGCCGGCAATCGCTCGACTGCACACGGCAGATCCTTTTCGCTGACGCCGGGAGGAAGTTTCTGGTCGTACCCGAGCACGATGAGATCCGGTTTGACGGCGCGCACGGGCACGAGAAAATCCGATGTGTCGCCGAGGACGGGATGCATGCCGGGGAAAGCTTTTTCAATGGCGCGACGCCGCTCCTCTTCGTTTTGCTTCGGCAAGCGTCCTTTGATCTTCTGCACGTTCAAGTCGCGCGCGACGACGACATGCGTCTCCCCCCGCTTCAGGGCTTCTTCCAGAACAAACCGGTGGCCGGGATGGAGCTCGTCGAAGGTGCCGAAGACGAGGATGCGCATGAAGAGAGTTTATCGCTAATAGCTTATAGCTTATAGCCCCCTCAAAACTAAGGTCTATAAGCTATAAGCTCATTTTGTCGCCAGATCGATCACATACAATCTCTTTTCATCCAAAACGTACAGGTGCGTCTGATCCGGATCGACGTAGAGATCCTGCAGCGTTCCGATTTGATCGCCCTCCAAGACGTACTGGCGCAGGTAGGAGGCTTCTCCCGTGGCTCCGCCGTCGGTGGTGACGACGACCCGTGCGCCCTCCGGATCGAGGAAGTACAGGTTTCCGTCGATGACCTTATAGAGTTTGGTCGAATCCTTGAGCACTTCCTCCGGCGCATGGCGGATCACGAACGGCTGCGCCTCGCCCCTGAGGAGCTTCAGAACTTCCCCGTTGTCCTTGAGGATGAATATGCTGGAGTCAATGCTCATGTCGATGGCGTTCTTGAGATCTCCATTCAGGTTATAACCCACCGATGGTCCATAGCGGTTACTGAGTCGCTCGTACTTGAAGATCTGGTTCTTCTCCGGCGAGAGGACGTAGAGAAAGCGCAAATACGCCTCGATATCCTTGCCCGTCTCCCAACCTGCCGTGTCCTCGGTCTTCATCGTCGTCGGCTGATTTAGGATCATTTCAATGAGACTGTTGCCTGTCATCAGGAACGCGTTTGATTTGTATCGCGGGAAGGCGACGCCGTCGAGGATCAACTCTTCGTCACTCAGGCGATCGGAATCGTCGACGGAGTTGAGGAGAACACGGTAGAGATCCTGGCGGTCGTAGACGATGAATTCCCCGTCCGCGAGACCGATGAGCCCCTGCGCCGCGACATCAGGATTCTTCGCGCCCAGGTTCACGACGACACGTG